>CAZAMK010000020.1:3763-12385 GCA_964486345.1 uncultured bacterium | reverse complement strand
GAAGGTGACTGGTAAGATTTCAGAAAAAGCCAAACCCGGTGCAGCGATTACTTGCCGGGTTTGGCTTTTTGTTTCAATGCTTTAACCATGCCATCTTTTCCATAAATCAATGAAATTTTTACCCCGTATTCTCACCTGTCTGCCGTCAACGCGCTCAACGCCAACCTGCTGTGCATGCGAAAAAGCATGGGCTGAAGAGAGGTACTCAATGATCAATTCGCATTTGCCTTTTATCTTCACCGGCCGGATGTCCTTTGCCCTCTTCACCGCCTTATGTGCGCTTTCCTGTATGAGTTCCCTCGCCTTGACCGGTGAAAGGGATATTGCGCATGTCCTGTTGAGACCCCACTTTACCACCGCTTTTTCTACACCCGGCACGTACTCCTTCCCTTCCCTGCAGGCCGCTTCATCCCCGGTGATTAAGACGCAGGGGATGTTATGCCAGCCGGCGAGGTAGATGTTCATCCCGATTTCTCCTACGGGCTTGCCGTTTAAGAGCATTTTCACAATTGTCTGGCTTGAATATGAATGATTAAGGTTCCCGTCCTCCACTCCGTTCATTGCGTGGTGTGCAAGCAGGAACATAGCGTCCCATTTTTTAATGTCTATCGCCCATAAATTTGACACAGGCCTGCCGTGCAGGAGCTTTATTTCAGGATGGAGATTTTCAAAGGCGATGCCTCCTGAGTGACCGTCAACGACCAGTATCTCCTTTGCTCCCGCTTCTATAGCTCCCCGCGCGGAAGCATTCACCTCTTCGGTCAGCAGTTCTCTCGCTTTCTCGAAGTACTTTCCTGTGCTATAAGCCTGTGTTTCAAAATCCACGACACCGGCAACCCCTTCCAAATCCGTCATTATATATATCTTCATTTTTCCCCCTGGTATCACCGTCCCCTTAGATGGTATGCTGATTTTAGTTGAAATTTAGAAGGCGGCCCTCTAAAATAAAGGGTGAAATTGACGTTTCTAAAGTAACCCTAAACTTAAAGGAATACCGCCATGGATAGTATAGCACAAAAAAGGAATAAAGACAGTTTCAGTTTTTGTGAAACACTGCACATAGGTAAAAGAGATTGAAAACTGGCGCGGCAGTCAATTATACCGCCAGTATCTCCATCCCTCCTATCCCGTAATTGAAGAGGGAAAATTCTTCCCTGATTTCACTTTCATTCTCAAACGCATCCGGTCCCACAAAGAGAGTATCCTCTCCTTTTCTTTCATGCAGAGGACCCCATGAATTCTGCAGGGAAGAAATCAGCTCAAGTTCAATCAAGTTCCCCCCTTTTTTCCGCACGAATCGGGTTATCTCAAGAATATGGGGACTCCACATGATTTTTCCGGCTTCCCTGCCGTTAATACGCACATTGAAAAGGATTCCGGACGGTTTTAATATACGGAGGAAAAACCTTTCTCCTCCGGGGCTCTTAAACCCGGTTTTGTAAACTAACCTTCCGCTGTAAAAAGGGTATCCCTGTCCAACCCATGAACCTGTGTCAATCTTTCCTCTTTCTCTCACAATCCTGCCCTTGTAAGGGCTTTCCATCTCCACCCCAAAATCGCCAACAATGTAGGCGGATTCTACCTCTGTCAGGAAATCATAGTGCACGCTGAAATCAACGAGATTCTCTCCGGGTTTAACAAGCTCCGTTGTTTCAACCATGCGAAATCCCCTGTCCCAGTGCCATCCGAGCTGTTTTCCATCGTCCCACGTAATCTGCCTGCCGTTGACAACAACTCTCCCTTTTTGCATATCTTCAATTATAAGATAGCTTTTCGGTTTGTCCACTTTGCTTGAAAATTTATACCTAAGAACAATCTCTCCGCCCTTCCCTTCAAAGATTTTTTTTCTTGCAGCCACCCATGGCTGCCATCCGAGGGCATCCTGCGTACCGAAATGGTTCGCTATTTTTTTCCTTACCCTCCATTCCGGCTCCTCTTTTTCAAAGTTCTTCCCGTCATATGAAACGCTTATCCTGTCAAGAACAAGGACGTTCTTGTCTTTCCTTACGAAATTAAAAGCGCTTGGCAGGGTGAGAACCTCTGCATTTCTGAACTCCGGCACCGTTTTATCTTTTACCAGGATTCCGGCAACCGGAGAAGAGAGCGTCAGGATAATTGAGCCCGCAGGCGGCAGGGTAACCGTATATTTCAGGTCTTCCCCCGCGTTCTGCGCATCCGCACGACAGACACTTCCGTCAACCGCATCCCACCTGAAAAGTTTCTTCCGTCCCGTTTTCTTAAGCGTCAGGAGATAATCCCTGCTGTTCTCTTTATCCGAATTGACGATAAAGAATGTTTCTTGCTTCCCGTCAATCCTGTGCTGGACGTAAGTATTCCTAAAGAATCTTCCATCTGTCCCCGTTAAGGTATACGAGAATAATGAAGTAAAAAAAGATATGGCATTCTGTATCGCTTCCCGGGAAGAGGGCAGGGAATAAACATTCTTATGTGATATAATTTTCTCCCATCTTTCCTTTTCACTTAAGCCGTCTATCTCTTCCGGGGTCTTCCCAAGTACTATCAAAACACCACCCTTCTCTATGAATCTTTCAAGCAGCAGGACTGTTTTCTCCCTCCATGTTCTGGACTGCGGGATAACTACTATTTTGTATGACATTTTGCCTATCGCAAAATTCTTTCCTTTGATTATTCCGCATTCCTCAATAAAATTCTCATCGCCAAGGTCGCAGTCGTACCCTGTGTTTAAAACAGCATCCAGCGTTTTGCGCATCGCCGAATCCATCTCATCGGCTTCTTTCATGTCGTTTACCGAAATATCCGCCGGACTGCACCCGGAAACAATCCCCATTTTTATTCCTGCAATAGCGCTTTCAATGGAGTGCAGGAGGAGTATCTTTACGTCAGGTTTGCCGCACGTAAGAGCGTACGAAATGCGCGTAAAATAATCATTCAGGACAGGCAGTTCCTTCCAGTATGTCTGCTGGTAATTCCATACGGGCGGAAAATCCCGTTTTCTCTTGCCTTTTGCGGAATACCACGAAAGATGAGGACAAAACAAATTTGCTCCGAGTACGAGGTCAAAATCCCCGAGCCATTTGAAGTCCTCAAATGTATTTGTGTGCCTGCTCACCCCGAAAATCTCCGTAAGAACCCTCTTTCTTCCCATCTGCCTTGCCGCAGAAGAGACCTGCTTGCAGGTAAGAAGCATGGGCAGGAACCCGTCTATCTGCCTGCACAGGTGGTCTATACCCGGTATGTGCATATACCTGTAATGCGCCATTACGCCGCCGCAGTGGCTTATTATCTGGGAAGCAAAAGTATCTTCAGCGTTGTAATGTCCCGTATACTTGATATTGTGCGCTTCACACCAATCGTATACGGGTTTGCTGTAAGATTCAAGAAACTGCTTTAGAATTGTTCTATGCACAAGAAGTCTGATATGCCTTGCTTCCTTACCGTCAAAGAAAATATAAGGCAGATCTTTCCGGAAATCCCGTTCGTTCCATTCCCTGTATTTGTCAGGGATTCCTTCATGCCAGGGAATGCCAGACCAGTGAGCCAAATTCGGTTCATCCGTAAAGATGCCCGGTATTCTATTTCCGAATTCATCTCCCAGTTTCTCGTAATAAACTTCATGTGTCAGTTTTATAAACTCCCGCATGGCGTCAGGGTGAAGCAGGTTTGCATAGGATTCACCGCTCCACCACGAAGTCTTCGGAGCATATTCTCTGACCATGACAAGACGTTCGCAATCAACAACCGATTCTGCCTCTTCAACCGGAATGTCCTTAATTTTCTCAAGAATCAAGCCATCTCTTCTTTCCAAGGCATAAAGATACCTGACAGCCGAATCTTCGTTGAGAGAATGAAGCTTCTCGCCGGGGCCGAGAAGGAAAGCTTTCAGCTGTGCGGCCCGGTATTCATCCTTCATTGACGCAACCTGTCCGCCGGCGTTCCCGCTTGGCCAGAGGTCTTCATCGTAAAGCCAGAGATATCCGTCTTTTTCCTTCGCAACCTTGAGCGCCGCTTTCATTGAAGAAAACCATTCACTGCCCAGATACCCGGTTATCAGTCCTGCCCTTGAATGAAAAAAACCTCCGCCAAGACCGGCATCTATCATATCTTCCATCTGCCTTGCCGTCTCTTCAGGGGTTATTTTTTCATTTATCGCCCAGAAAGGCGCGGGGCGCATTATTGAGGGCGGCTTCCCGAATTTTTTTATATCCATTTTTTTCCTTTTGTATATTCGGTGACACAAAAAAAAGAACAATGCTAAATTTTATCCCTATGCCTTCCTCCCGTCAAATTTGAGTCTTTTCCCCTATTTCAGAATCCCTGTGAACAAATATATTTGACAGGGAAATGTAAATGTGATATAAATGTTAAAGGAAGTGAAAATACTTCCTAACGTTATAACATACAAAGGAGGTGAGAAAATATGAGAAAGCAAGGATTCACGCTGATAGAGTTGCTGGTAGTCATCGCGATAATCGCGATACTGGCGGCTATGTTACTGCCGGCGCTGGCAAGAGCAAGGGAGCAGGCAAGAAGAGGCGTGTGCATCTCCAACCTCAAGCAGATAGGGCTTGCGCTTGCAATGTACAGCCAGGACTACGGAGAGCGGTTTCCTGCGGCATACAACGGAACAGACGTCTGGGCGCCCTTCGCGTCGATCAATCTTCTTACGGGGCTGAGAAATGAGAGTACAGGTTTGGAGCGCACCACGCCCTACATAACCGACGGCAAGGTTTTTTTGTGTCCGAGTTCCGCCGATGCGCTTGATGCGCACCCCGGCTTACTGACGCAAACGAGTTGTTCCTATGCCTACGCAGGGCCGCTGAACCAGCAGACGTACAAGGACACCGTCATCGTGGCAGACAAGAAGACTTACGAATACAACGCTACAAGTGCTACAGTAGGACAGAGAGCGCTGGATATGAATACGGGCGACAACCACGGAGTAGACGGAGTCAACGCATTGTACGTGCGGGGTAACGTGAAGTGGATAGCGGCTGTGAGGTCTACGGGAACGACGTATGTGCTTCAGCAGGGCGACATACCCAACGCTTACGCGGGCTGTGCTACCGCTCCGCTGAAAACGCCGTATATTTATGAGTCGGGATATTATTATTGATTCTGGCATTGAAGTAGACGAAGAAATGGAGAACCCCGTAAAGATGAATCTACGGGGCAAGGGAGGTGAGAAAAAGATGAAGAAAAGAGGATTTACCCTGATAGAACTGCTGGTGGTCATAGCCATCATCGCGATATTGGCGGCTATGTTACTGCCGGCATTGGCAAGGGCGAGGGAACAGGCGAGAAGGGGAGTATGTATCTCCAACCTCAAGCAGATAGGCCTTGCGCTTAAGATGTACGCGCAGGACTACGACGAAAACTATCCTGCCGACTATACCACCGGTGGTAACAAGACTGTACAGGCACTTTCCCTGCTTGTAGGCACAACCACGGAACAAGGGTATCTTGAAGACGTGGGAGCATTCAGATGCCCGTCGGATATACAATGGGGAAGAGAAGATTCCACCGCCGACAGTCTTACTGTTGATACGCTCGGTGACCCTGCGACTACCGTTTATGACAGGGCGACTTACCAATGCTCCTACGCGTATGCGATACTGTTGCATGAGCAGGTAGCTGACGAGACGGTTCTCGCGGTGGACAAAGCGGGAGCGATAGGCGCCGGATGGACTCTGACTGCTCTTACAACCGGCACGGCGGGTACAGTGAACCACAAATCTGAAGGCGTAAATGCCCTGTACAAAGGCGGCAACGCCAAGTGGGTCACGGCTAACAACGTCACCAGGGATATACCGAACCTGTATAATTCCGGAGCCGGAGCTGCTGTAGCTAATGCAGGTGCAATCCGCAACCCGTAAGGATAAGAAAAATGAAAAGCATTAAAGACAAAAGCAAGGGAGGTGAAAGAAAGATGAGAAAAAGACAAGGATTTACATTGATAGAACTGCTGGTGGTCATAGCCATCATCGCGATATTGGCGGCTATGTTACTGCCGGCATTGGCAAGGGCGAGGGAACAGGCGAGAAGAGCGGTATGCATCTCCAACCTGAAGCAGATAGGTCTGGCGATGAAGATGTACAGCCAGGACTACAGGGAATTCTTCCCGATGACATCCGCGGCTACGATAGGAGTAGCAACCACTGACGCCACAGCAGCGGCTTCCTTCAACCTGCTTTATCCCAAGTATATCTCCGCTGAAAAGACATTCGTCTGTCCTTCAGACCTGAATGCGAATACTGAGGCTTTTACGGACGAAGAAGCGGCGCAGATAGGCACGACGGATGACATACTGAACTCTGACCAGCCGGGATGCTCTTACGCCTATGCGATGGCATGCAACGAGCAGACTTCGGTTGATACCGTACTGGCGGTTGACAAAGCCAGAGCGGTTGCAACTGCCTATAGTACCGAATCTTCAGCGTGGGATGTAGCCCAGCTTACTAGCAGTGGACAGGGCGGAATCAACCACAAGGCGGACGGCGTGAACGCTCTTTACGTCGGCGGCCACGTGAAGTGGGTGACCAAGTCCAGGATATTCAGAGGGGCTCCGGATTTCCCGAATTCCGCATATGCAGAGGGCGAGGCCGGATGGGTAAAGAACCCGTAACACATAAAGAGAACATAAAAAAAGAGAAACCCCCGCGTAAAAACGGGGGTTTTTCTTTTATCCCCAGTTTTTTGTGGGAGAGGTCTCCCGACCTCGAAATTATCGGCATCGGGAGATGCCTCCCACACAATCGGCTCGGGAGATGTCTCCCATAAAACCTGAAGAATTGCGGCTGCCGTTTTTCAAGAGAATACCAGCCATTTGGGTACAATATCTTATGTCGGAATTCTCCCTTTTCTCTCTCTTCCGTTGACACTCCTGCCCAAAAACCGTATTATAACAGCACGAAACAATCTAAGGGAGGAATAACAATGGCGAACAGGATGAAAACTTTTTTTCTTTTGGGGCTGTTGACGGTTCTTTTTGTGCTTATAGGCAGTATTTGGGGTAAGCAGGGGATGATTATGGCTTTCATCTTTGCCATTGCGATGAACTGGATTTCTTATTTCTTCAGCGATAAGATAGTTCTCGCCATGTACAGGGCAAAACAGATTTCCTATAACGATTATCCCGTGATACATAACATTGTTGGGGAACTCACGCAGAAGGCGGGCCTGCCAATGCCCAAGCTTTACATCGTTCCGTCGGCAACTCCCAATGCGTTTGCAACCGGAAGGGACCCTAATCATGCCGCGGTTGCCGTTACGTCCGGCATTCTGGACCTGCTTACCGAGAACGAATTAAAAGGCGTCCTTGCCCACGAACTGGGGCATGTAAAGCACAGGGATATCTTGATTGCCACAGTGGCGGCTACCATAGCCGGCGCGATAACGATGCTGGCGAGGATGATGATGTTTTTCGGAGGAGGAAGCGGCAACAGGAGGCAGGGCAACATCATAGGGCTTGCGGGAATGATTGTGCTCCTTGTTCTTGCGCCCATAGCGGCAATGATTATCCAGATGGCGATATCCCGTTCAAGGGAGTATATGGCTGACGAGGAAGGAGCTCATCTTGCCGGCAACCCGTCTTATCTTGCAAACGCTTTAAGAAAACTTGCCGAAGGGGTGCGCAGGGCTCCCATGAACAGCTCAAATACGGCAACGGCGCATATGTTTATTGTTTCCCCGTTCAGCGGGAAGACTCTGATGACGCTGTTTTCAACGCATCCGCCGGTTGAAGAGCGCATCAGAAGATTGGAAAGCTTAGTCTTTTGATTTTTTATGGGAGAGATTCCCTGACTGTTTTCTTGTGGGAGAGGTCTCCCGACCTCGAAATTATCGGCATCAGGAGATGCCTCCCACAATATCGGCACGGAAAGGCCTCCCACAATTCTTAATCTTTTAGATTATATTTGCATTTCCAATATGGATAATCAAAAGAGCTTGATGTTAGCCCTTTTCTCACTGGATTATAAAGACAGTATTTCATAATCTCAATGAGATTTTCATCTTTTCTGATGAGATGGTCGTAGAATTGCTCCTGCCAAACAGGTACATCCAAGTTCAAATTCTCTTTAATTTTTCTGCCAGTAAAACCTTTAAGACTCTTCATTACTTCAGAAAGACTTTTCTTGTTAAAAAGTTGTAATATTAAGTGAACATGGTCTGGCATTACAATGATAAAATAACAATCTATATAACCTTTCTTTTCAAGATAATCAACAGTATCAAATACAATGTGGACGGTATCTTCATTAACAAAAAGTTTCTGTTTATTAAAGCATGAAGAGGTAATAAAATATAGATATCCTTCCTCGGAATGTCTGTTTTTCCTTAACTGCTTAGAGCCTATTTTTGGAATTTTGAGATTCATAAAATCTGCACAATGGTTTTTTGTGGGAGAGGTCTCCTGACCTCGAGATTATCGGCATCGGGAGATGCCTCCCACAATATCGGCACGGAAAGGCCTCCCACAATATCTATTCAGCGCATATTGATTTTTGCCAGGGTTACTTCGGAGCGGGCGCGTTCCAGCATACTGCGCACATAGTCAACCTGCCTTCGCAGGGAGCGGGTGATGGCGTCGGTATACTGGAAATTCAGAAGGAAAAAATATATATCGTCCATCACCGTAAGCAT
>CAZAMK010000020.1:3494-3752 GCA_964486345.1 uncultured bacterium | reverse complement strand
CTTTTCGCATTTTTCTATTTCCCCTTTTCTTATCTCGTCCAGCATATACCTTCTCAATTCTCCGTTGCATTCGCACAAGCCGTGCAGGTAGCTTTTGTAGTCAAATCCGTATTCTTCGGGAGAAGGTATTTCCCCGTTTTTTATGATGTTGAATGTGATAACTGCCTCCGCCAGCTCCTTCTCCGCGGCGTGAAGGTATCCCGCATACATTATCTCCGGAAAGCTTTTAAGGATTTTCTTTGCTGATTTCAGAAAGGA
>CAZAMK010000020.1:0-3484 GCA_964486345.1 uncultured bacterium | reverse complement strand
CATCTCTTTTTCCGCTTCTCCATAGAAGCGCTGGTGAATCTTCTTTATGGAATCCGCCGCCATTCTGCCTACCTCGCGGGACAGTTTCAGCGATTTTTCCCTCGCCGCATCCTCCTGCTCAAAAAAGTTTTTCAGTTTCTTTTCAAGTTTTTTCATTGTCATTATCTCCCATGGTAGCCGTTTTTTGTGGGAGAGGTCTCCTGACCTCAAAATTATCGGCATCATGAGATGCCTCCCACAAAACCTAAAGAGTTGCGGCTACCTGTTTTTCTCCTCTCTGCGGTTCTTGTAAAAGTCTTTCAGCTCTTTCTCTATTGTCAGTTTGTTTATGGAATCGGCATCGGGAGATGCCTCCCACATTTTTGACCTTTTTGGTTTTACGGATTGCGGGTATACGATTGCCAGAAATCCGGAAACGGTCAGTACCATGCTTCCGAACAATCGTCCGCAGTCCTGTACCCCCCTGTCGTCGGAGACTACGGTTTTAAAACGGTTCTCCTCCGGGCTTTTTTCCAGCATCTCCCGTATGAGTTCGTCTGCCGTGATATCCATGGAAAAGAGCATCCGTATTTTTCTGTCTTTAAGTAGTTCCAGAGAGGCGGGAAAACCGTCAAAAACCGCCGTAAACTTTACTGACGGATGTTTTCTGCGGTAGTCCGACAGCATGTTGAACAGGGCTTGTTTTGCATAATCCACAGACCGTCTTTCATACTCCTTGAGAAAACTGCTTTTTATCAGGTTGTATCCGTCAAGTATGTATTCCATTTAACTACCGGGTTCCGTGGTTCGGGTTTCGGGATGCGGGCAAGACTTTTATTTTTAACTTCTGTATAAGACGATTAAGCATCATCCCTATATTATTTGCTTCATTTATGAAAAATTGAGAAGTTTCTTTAGAAATATAGTTTAGATTTTGTGAAATAATAAGATGTGTTTCCAGTTCCATCAATGACCCTCTGGTTATCAGAAGGAATTGAATATATTCCTTAGTTGTTCCTCTACCCCATCCTTCTGCAATATTAGAAGGTATTGATATAGCGGCTCTTTGCAATTGAGATATCAAACCATATTGTTCTTTCTTGGGGAATTTTGCAGTTGTTTTATAAATTTCAGTCACTAATTTTATTGATTTGTTCCAGACATCAAGGTTTTTATATGTTTGCATCTTTTTCCCCGATTCCCGGATCCCGATTCCCGGATCTCGTAATAAGTCCATCGTCTTTAAGGACTTTCCGGCATTTGGAGCATAGTTCTGGAGTATCTCCGGAGCCGACTTCCGGGAAATGCACCCAGCATCTCTGGCATTTGCCGAACGAGGTTTTTTCCACGGTTATCTCCATAGTGCGATAAATCGCACCGCTACCTTCAGTTTGTGTAGCGGCGGTATTTATGCCGCTTGCTTTGGAGGGGGAAAGGACAACTTCGGAGACGATGAAGAGTCCGGCAAGCCCCGTAAAGTGAGTATACGGGGCAAGCCCCTCAAAACTCTGCAGGAATTCGCGAGTATCGCTATCCGCCGCAATAGTCACTTTTGCTTCAAGACTGCTTCCAACAACCTTGCTTTCCCTCTGCTCTTCTATTTTTTTAAGCACCTGTTTCCTGATTTCAAAAAACCGCTCCCATCTTTCCAGAACGGCTTTATCGGAAGGTTCTAATTGAGGCCATTTTTCCATAAAGACGCTGGCTTCCTTTTTCCATGGCAGCAGTTGATAAGCTTCCTCCGCGGTGAAGGAAAGTATGGGGGACAGAAGTTGCAGCAGTGTGTTCAGAATGCGGTACAGAACGGTCTGGGCGGACCTTCTTTCTTGAGAGTTTTTGCCGTACGTGTAAAGCCTGTCTTTCAGGTGGTCCAGATAGAAGGAGGATAGGTAGATGTTGCAGTAGTTGTGTATTCCCTCATATGCCTTGTTGAATGCGAATTTTTCGTAATGTTCAGTTACGGTCACTGCCGTCTCTTTGAGTTTTTCCACAGCCCATCTGTCCGCTCCCTGCAGGGCTGATTCGTCAACCGCCTGTCCGGGTTCAAATCCGTACAGGTTGCCAAGGAGAAACCGCAGGGTATTGCGTATATTCCTGTAAGACATAACCAGGTTTTTTACTATGCCGTCGGATATTCTTATATCCTGCTGGTAGTTTTCCGCGACGCTCCAGATGCGCAGTATTTCCGCCCCGTATTTTTTTATGAGTTCATCGGGCATTATGACGTTGCCCATGGACTTGCTCATCTTTCTGCCCTCGGCGTCCACCACAAACCCGTGAGTCAGCACGGTTTTGTACGGGGCTCTTTTTTTGATGCCGCAGGAGGTTATGAGAGAGGTCTGGAACCATCCCCTGTGCTGGTCGCTCCCTTCCAGGTAAAGGTCTGCAGGCCATCTCAATCCGTCGGATTCTTTAAGTACTGCAAGATGGCTGACTCCCGAGTCAAACCATACGTCAAGTATGTCTTTTTCTTTGCGGAAATCGCTCTTCCCGCAGAAAGGGCAGGTGAAGCCTTCTGGTAAAAGTTCTTTCTCTTCTTTCTCCATCCATATATCAGCCCCGTTTTTTCTTACAAGAGCTTCCACGTGCGCCGCAGTCTCCTTCGTTATCACGGACTTTCCGCATCCGAGGCAGTAGAATACCGGTATCGGTACTCCCCACAGCCGCTGTCTTGACAGGCACCAGTCAGGCCTTAAGCCGACCATTGAAGAAATCCTGTTTTTGCCCTCGGCGGGGACCCACTGCGTTTTTTCAATCTCATCGTTCATGTTATCTCTAAGCCGGTCGTGGTCAATCTTAAGGAACCATTGTTTTGTGCTTCTGAATATCACGGGTTTTTTACAGCGCCAGCAGTGCGGGTAGGAATGGCTTATCTCCTCGTTGTAAAAAAGGGTGCCGGTTTCTCCCAGTTTTTCTATTATACGGCTGTCCGCATCAAAAACCCTCGTTCCGGCAAACTCTTGCACCTCTTCCGTAAACCGCCCTTTTTCGTCCACAGGGGAGAGTATCTCAAGGTTGTTTTTAAGTCCCGCGTAATAATCGTCTTCGCCGTGTCCCGGAGCAGTGTGAACGCATCCGGTGCCGTCTTCGGATGACACGTAATCGGCGAGGATTATGCGGGATTCCCTTGTTACCAGAGGGTTAGAATAGGTACATCCCTCAAGTTCCTTACCCATGAAGGTTTTTATCACTGTTGGCTTAAGCCCCCGTTTGCCCATGGCTTCTTCCAGCCGTTTTTCAGCCAGGATGTACCTGCCTTCCGCAGTATCAACGAGAACATATTTCAGTTCGGGGTGTACTGCTATGGCGGTATTTGCGGGCAGTGTCCAGGGAGTCGTTGTCCATATAAGGAAAGAAGCATTTTCTGCCTTCCCTCCGGTTGCCGGGAATTTTACGTATATGGCAGGCGCTTTTTTGTCGGCATATTCTATCTCTGCTTCAGCCAGGGCTGTTTCGCAGGATATGCACCAGTAAATCGGCTTATATGCCTGGTATATGTATCCGG
>CAZAMK010000019.1:2282-12434 GCA_964486345.1 uncultured bacterium | reverse complement strand
CCGAAAAACCCGTTATTATAGACGCCGACGCCATAAAAATCATTGCGGGGGCGAAACAACTGCTCAAAAAACGTAAGAACTCCCTTATCCTGACTCCTCATCCCGGCGAGATGAGCTTTCTAACTGAAATAGAAGTAAAAGAGATACAAAAAAACAGAGAAGAAAACGCAAAGGCGTTCGCGCAAGAGTATAATGCAACAGTCATACTTAAAGGACACCGCACAGTCATCACTGACGGCAAAAACAACTGCATAAACCTTACGGGAAATCCAGGTATGGCAACGGCGGGAAGCGGAGACGTGCTGGCGGGAATAACGGGAAGTTTTCTTGCACAGGGTTACCCTGCCTTTGAATCGGCAAAATACGCCGCTTACATCCACGGGCTTGCAGGCGATATTGCGGCAAAAGAGACGGGAGAAACATCGCTTATCGCCTCGGATATTATCGCAAAACTGCCCGCCGCTTTTTACTATGCGGACAGAAAAACCGGTTGACAGAAAGCGGCAAAAATTATACAGTAGAGGCGTAAAAAAAACGGGGTTCGGGACTCGGGACCCGGGGTTCGGGTGAAAAAAGGGGAAAAGATGTAATGCTTTTCACGGATCCCAAAATCAAAACCCCTCACAAGAAAAACAAGTGGGAAGTTATGGGTGGTTAGTTATAAGCAAAAACCTTTAAATACTAATCACTTCACACTAACAACTATTAACTGGTTTCAGACACGGGGTGAAGGAGCCTAAAAAAATGAGAATCTGGAGCAGGATTGTAGGAACACTTTACGTAATAGCGGGCGTATTCCTCGCATTTTTCTTCCTGACCATGTGGGCGGCGGTGGAAAAAGGTTTTTTAGACAGCGTTACGCAGTATGCGAAAGACAATATCTCCGCCTTCGGATTAATAGGCATGGTGCTGGTAATAATAGGAATCGTATGGCTTGTGTACTGGTTTGATTACATGTACAGGACAAAGGTTGTCTCTTTTGACAATCCCGGAGGAAAAATAAAGATTTCACTCCGCGCAATTGAGGATTACATAAACTCAATGCTTCTGAAGCAGATGCCTGGTATCAAATCTTTAAGGGTGAAAACAGCCCTGTCTGCAAGAGGGCTTGAAACCAAGATAGCGCTAAAGCTTTACGCCAACCTCAATATACCCGAAATATGTTCCAATATACAGGGGATAACAAAAGATTACCTGCAGGATGCGGTGGGAGTTGAGAGGATATCCAACATTGAGGTCTTCGTAACAAGCATCAAAGCAAACGGCGGCAAGGCGGAAAAAGAAGAAATTTATGAAGACGAGGAAGACAAATAAAACCTTTTCCCCCCTCCGAAGAGATTCGGGGGCGGGCTCTCTTATGATGCATTTTTTGCGGCTGTCTTATTGAAATCTCTTTTCACCCGGCTCTCCCAAAGAAAATTTATGGAAAATGTGCTCCGGATTATAGACGCCAATTTCAACAGAGCGAGAGAAGCGCTCCGCGTCATAGAGGACGGCATTCGCTTTTGCTACGGAGAAAACAGGGATTTGATAGGCAAACTCAAGAAAATACGCCATTCGCTTTCGGAAGGCGTTGAAAAAAACTTCGGGTTTGCTGAACTGAAAAAAGAGAGGGACTCCTGCGGCGACGCCGGCAGGGAAATTGACAGCAGGGATAAAGCCACAATACGCCAGATTGTTGAAAGGAATTTCATGCGCGCGGAAGAAGCAATGAGAACTCTTGAAGAATATTCCAAAACAACCTCGCCAGAGGCATCGCTGTTGTTCCATAATCTCCGTTTTGAATTATACGGTGCGGAAAAGGAAACTTCTTTATTCCTTGACAGGCACGGTGAAAAAAATTAATATACTGTGCCGAAAAATCTTAAGAAAAAGGCGGTAAAAGAATGGACGATGACAAGAAAGAAGTTAAAAAACAGCCGGTCAGGAACAATAACAGCAATCTGTTGAGAGGACTTCTCTTCTGGATACTGGCAGGCATTCTGCTTGTAATAATACTTCTGCAATTATCCGGAGAAGGCAAAAAAAAGGCCCTCAACTACAGCGCTCTTCTGTCTGAAGTCAAGGCAGGTAATATAACCGATACCGTACTTATAAAAGGGCCCGTCATATCCGGCACTCTAAAGGACGGTACCAAATTTTCCACCTACAGGCCGGAAGAGGATACGGAATTTTTCAATATCCTGCGTGAAAACAACATAGACTACAAGGTGGAGTCCGGTACGAATATCTGGGTTAACATACTTGTCGGAACAATTCCCATTCTTCTTATCTTCCTCCTTCTGTGGTTTTTCATATCAAGGCAGATGTCTTCCGAAGGAAACAAGGTAATGGCTTTTACCAAAAGCCGCCCCATAATACCGGACCCTAAAAACCGCACGACGTTTGACGACGTGGCGGGATGCAAAGAGGCCAAAGAAGAGCTCCAGGAAGTCATACTTTTCCTGAAGGAGCCGAAAAAATTCCAGAAGCTGGGTGGCAAAGTTCCCAAGGGAGTATTGCTGATAGGTCCTCCCGGGACGGGAAAAACACTTCTGGCAAAAGCGGTGGCGGGCGAGGCGAAAGTCCCGTTCTTGAGTATGAGCGGCTCGGATTTCGTAGAGATGTTCGTCGGTGTCGGCGCTTCAAGAGTTCGCGATCTCTTCCGGCAGGCGTTAAGATTGAGTCCATGTATTATATTCATTGACGAACTTGACGCCGTGGGACGGCAGAGATTTGCGGGGCTCGGCGGAGGGCATGACGAAAGGGAGCAGACGCTTAACCAGCTTCTTGTGCAGATGGACGGCTTCCAAACGGAATCCGGCGTAATAGTAATGGCGGCCACAAACAGGCCGGACGTTCTTGACCCGGCTCTGACAAGGTCGGGAAGGTTTGACAGAACTGTCGTTGTAACACTGCCCGACATAAAGGCGCGGGAGGAAATTCTCGCGGTGCATATCAGGAACAAACCCGTGGCGAAATCCGCCGACATAAAGGTTCTCGCACGGGCGACAGCAGGGCTGTCCGGGGCAAACCTTGAAAATCTCACCAACGAAGCCGCTCTCCTCGCGGCAAGGAAAGGGAAAGAGACGATAGAGATGGAAGATTTTGAAGAGGCAAAAGACAAAATTCTCATGGGCGTGGAAAGAAGAAGTATAGTAATAAGCGAAAAAGAAAAACGTATTATCGCATACCACGAAGCGGGGCACACGCTGGTGCAGAAACAACTCCCGGAAGTTTATCCGGTCCACAAAGTAACTATAATACCCAGGGGGCAGTCGCTCGGCATAACACATATACTGCCGGAAGAGGATAACTTCATTGAAAGCGATGTTTACTTCAAAAACGAAATCTGTACGCTGATGGCAGGCAGAAGCGCCGAGAAGCTTATCTTCAATAAGATATTCACCGGCGCTGAAAACGACTTAAAGGTCGCTACCGAGATAGCAAGGCGGATGGTTTGCGAATGGGGCATGGGCAACCTCGGACCCGTAAGCTACCACCACAATGAAAACGTATTTCTCGGCAGAGACCTTGTGCGCCAGAGAGAATACAGCGAAGAAACTTCGCGCGAGATAGACAGCGAGGTGCGCAGGATACTGGAAGAAGCCGAAAACCGCGCCGCAGGGATACTAAAAACACAAAAAAACAAACTGGACAACCTTGCCGGCGCGCTTCTTCAGAGAGAAACTCTTAACTCCGAAGATATAGACGAAATACTCGGCCTGAAACCCAAAGAAGTTAATCTTTTTGACGGGAAAGAGGCAGTAAAAGAAAATCCAGACGCCGTAACGGAGGGTAAATAGCACGCGGCGTATGGCAAATAAGTGAAATCATGAACCCCTCACTTTGAAAGCATATCAAGTGAGAGTTCGGGGTAAAGGAAAAGACAAATGGACCAGAATAAGATAGAGGCCGCCATAAAAACAATCATTGAAGCGATAGGCGAAAATCCCAACAGAAGAGGCATAAAGGAAACCCCGAAAAGGGTTGCCCGAATGTATGCTGAATTATTCGGAGGAATTGAGGAGGACCCTGAAAAGATTCTCGGCAAGATTTTCAAGGAGGATTTCAACGAGCTGGTACTGGTCAAGGACATACCTTTTTTCTCCTTATGCGAACACCATCTTTTGCCCTTCTACGGCAAGGCGCACGTAGCGTATCTTCCGGACAATCAGAACGTAGTGGGCATAAGCAAAATTGCCCGGCTTGTGGACGTATTTTCAAGGAGGATGCAGTTGCAGGAACGGATAACAAACCAGATTGCAGACACGATGATGAAGGTACTGACACCCCAGGGAGCAATGGTCGTCATTGAAGCCGAGCATATGTGCATGGGAATGAGAGGCGTGAGAAAATCAGGGACAAAAATAGTCACTTCCGCGATGAGAGGCATCTTTTTAAGGGATTTCAGAACCAGGACAGAAGCCATAAACCTGATTATGCCCTCCTCCAGAGGCGTATGACACCTAAACGGCTGAACCAACCATAAAATCGCCGCAGATGCCTTCCGCCCTGACAGAAACAACCTCATTTGTCAGGTTTTCCCTCCCTGCAAATTCCACAGGCAGATACTCGGAAGAATACCCCTCCCATCCGCGCTTCGTCCTGCATTCAACAAGCACTTTGAGCACACTGCCTATCCAATTCCGTTTCACCTTTGACGATACTTTTCTGACAACGCCTTCAAGGGCTTTTTCTCTTTCTTTTTTTATATTCTCCGGCACCTGATTTCCCATTAAAAACGCGGCAGTTCCCTCTCTTTTTGAATACCTGAATATATGGGCACTAACGAAACCAGCTTCCTCAACTGCCCTGCATGTCAGGCGGAAATCTTCATCCGTCTCGCCGGGAAAACCGACCATCAGGTCGGTCGTAAACGTCGCCCTGCCCTTTCCTTCCATTTTTCTTATGCTTTCCACACTGTTCATATAGCCGGAAAAAGAGTATCTTCTCCCCATCAGCTTCAGTATCCTGTCTGAACCGCTCTGGAGAGGTATGTGAAAATGGGGACAGAACAGCCCTCCGGAAAGCAGGGCTTCCGCAAGTACGCCGGTCAGATGGAAAACCTCTATGGAGCTGATGCGTATTCTCTCCAGACCGCTTACCGCGTTTAATTTTTCCAGCAGGGGGATAAGCCCTTCGCCCGTATCATTGCCATAAGCACCCAGGTCTATACCCGTCAGAACTATCTCTTTATATCCGTTCAAGGCGAGTCTTTCAACCTCTGAAACAATCTCTCCGCAGGTACGGCTTTTAACCCTGCCTCTGACCAGCGGCACTATGCAGTAACTGCAAAAATTCTCACAGCCGTCTTCTATTTTCACAAATGCCCGGGTGTGCCCGTCAAACCTGCTGACGGACTTTAATCCTGCCAGCTCCCTCTCTATGAATAACTCTTTGTCGGGATAAAACACCGCGAAAGGAAACATTTCCCTTAACCTATCATCCTTGCGAACGGCACATCCGGTAACCCACACTTTTTTGCCGGCATTAAGCGATTTTCTGATGAACGAACGCGCATCCTTCTCCGCCTTTCCCGTCACACAGCAGGTATTCACCACGACCGCATCCGCATCCCTTTCTGAAGAAAGGGAAAACCCATTCTTCTCAAGATTCTCACGGATAAGCTGGCTCTCATACTGGTTCACCTTGCAACCGTAAGTTTTTACCGTCACTTTCATCATTCTTATTTTCCTTCAGAATATAGCATTAAATAGAAGCTTTCAACGATGAAGAAAGCAGTCCGGAGTACAATTAGCGGAAAGACAGCAACAAAACTTGTGTTTGGAAAAGAGGGAAAGCCAACCCTTTAGAGGTTGGAAGGGGCATCGCCGCCCCAAGTTTATGTTTTATATGGGGCTTCCCCTTTTCTCAAATACTTTAGTTTTGTCTGTCTTGGAGCGTCGTACCCGGACTGGCTTTCTTCATAAGCCGGTTCTTTAATTCACAATATCCCGTCTGAAGAAGACCGCCCGGTTGTATTTTTTTATATGCCGAAAAATTCTCTTGAGTTGGTAAAAATCCTTTCCGCGCATTCCTTTATTACCATTCCTCTGACATTGGCTATCGCCTCAACAACATAGCGCACCTTTGAAGGGTCATTTCTCTTGCCCCTGAACGGAACGGGAGCAAGGAAAGGCGCATCCGTCTCGGCCATAATCAGCTCCAGCGGATACCGCCGGCAGACTTCTTTCACATCCTCCGCCTTCTTGAAGGTTATTATGCCCGTGAACGATATGTAAAAATTCTTTCGCATGCAATAATCAGCCAGTTCCGCAGACCCGCCGAAACAATGGAACACAACCTTCTCCGGCATAACACTCTTTTCAATGATATCAATCACCTCGCCGCAGCTGTCCCTCTGGTGAATCACGAGAGGAAGATTGAGCTTTCCCGCAATTTCAATATGCGCCCTGAAAAAGTCCTTCTGTTTCTCTTCGTAAGACCTGCCGTAATAAAAATCAAGTCCGGTTTCGCCTATTCCCCTGACCTTTTCATTCTTAGCAAGATTTTCTATCAGTTTTATGTCGGAAGACGACAGATGTTCAACGTCTGTAGGATGTATCCCGACAGTAGGATAAACAATGGCGTATCTGCCGGAAAGTTCTATTGATTTCCTGCTTGTTTCAATGCCGGTGCCGATATTAATAACTTTGGAAACGCCCTGCCTTTCCGCCTCTTTCACCACTTCGTCCCTGTCGTCTTCAAAATCCGGGAAATTCAGATGGCAGTGCGTATCAATATACATTGTTTTAATATGATTTTCCCTTCAATTTTATAGTAATACCGGTATTTAATGGTGCAGCATTCTTTTTAACATCTTAGGATGAAAAACGACAAGTATCAGCCCGCCTATGACATTGCCGATAGTGACAGGAACAAGATTTATCCATATCAACGGAAACTTATGCAGAAAGCTTCCTTCTGCCATAAGGCCTGCCGGTAAAAAATACATATTGGCAATGGAGTGCTCATAACCGCTGGCAACAAACGCCATAATGGGAAAGTAAATCCCGAGAATCTTGCCGCTGATGTTCAGGGAAGATATGCACAGAATAACCGCCAGACACACCAGTATATTGCATAAGATGCCCCTTGTCAGGGACGCAACCCAGCCAAGCGCCATCTTGCTTCCGGCCACACTGACAGCAGTCATCCCCGCGGGCGTAAGGGACTCCGGTCCATGACCCATAAGCCCTGTTTCATGTACCAGCCATGCAAGAAAGATGGAACCGATAAAATTTCCTATATACACGATAAACCAGTTGCGTAAAAGCTTAAGGACATTATACCTTCCTGTAAGCGACCCGATGCTCATAAGAATATTGCCCGTAAAAAGTTCGGCGCCCGGTATAAGTACAAGCATAAGCCCCAGACTGAAAACACTGCCCGAAAGAATCCTTGTCAGTCCCGGGTCCAGCATTCCTCCGCTGGAAACGCTTAGGGCTGTCTGTGCACCAAGCCCGATATAAATCCCGGCAAGTATCCCGAACAGAAGAAGTTCCAATCCTTCCGCCTCTGCTTTTTTGCTTCCGATACGCATAAGTTCTTGAGAAACTTCAGGCGGTGAAAGAAAAAGCTTATTCATCATCTTTCTCCTCTATATTATTTCGTGTTTTGCAATGTTAAAATTCATGACGCAACGAATGTGCGATAAACATGTCCTGATGTGTAGTAAATCAAGATCGCATCTCTACACTATCTTCAGTGAAAAATCCATGGATTTTGCAGAATGCGTTATGCAGCCTGCAGAAATTCTATCCACAGGCAATTTGCTTATCTCGCCCATGTTGTCCAATACGACATTTCCCGACCACTCTATAATAATCTTCTTACGGTCTTTACCGAGGAACTCTACTAATCTTTTCAGTTCGGACTTATCCGCATTGTCAAACATTATAATATCGGCTCCTGCAAGATACCCCTGCACCGCCTCACGAAAATTTTCAACTTCAACTTCCACTTTATATCTGCCTTTCGCTTTTTCTTTTGCTCTCTTCACAACGCTGTACAGCGCCTCTTCGCGGTTGTTAATCTTTTCTCCCTGCATATAAGAATAGATGTGATTCTCTTTTATGAGAACCATGTCATACAAACCGAACCTGTGGTTTTTTCCACCGCCTGTCCTCACGGCATATTTTTCAAGTTCCCGCAAAAGAGGCATTGTCTTTCTCGTATCATAAACATCCATGCGTCCGCCGGTTTTTTTAACAAATTCTCTCGTAAGGGTGGCAATTCCCGAGAGATGCTGGAGAAAATTCAAAGCGGTCCTTTCGCCTGCCATCATCTCTTTAACGGGTCCTTTTATCTCGGATGTGAGCTTGTTTCTGCCGACAAAATCCCCGTCTTTGAACCTGAATTTGAACCTGAAATCCGGGGAGAGTGAAAGAAAAACTTTCTTAAATATCTCAATGCCGCAGATAACTCCTTCTTCCTTCGCCGTGAGAACGGCGTCAACCATGAAATTTTCACCGAAAAGGAATTTGGACGTTATATCGCCTCTGCCTATATCCTCTTTCAGCGCCTCGGCTATCAAAAGTGAAACTTTTTTCATAGCGTAGATGTTACCACTTTCCCAGAATAGTTTCAATTTCCCGTATGCGTAAAAACAACATACCCCTCTCCCCAAAGGGTAGAGGGAAAAGAGGTAATGGATTTCTGCTTGAAACATGCAGGAATGACAAAAGGGAGGGAATGCCACAATAAAAAAAGAGGGGGCGCCCCGAAGGGAGCCCCCTCAAACTGCTTAGCAGTCAGGTTCTATGTTAGAAAGCAACTTTCATGGAACCAATCAACTGCCACGGGTTCTTCGCATCGGCAACCATTCCATAATCATCAACCATGTCCCCGATAAGAAGAACGCCTGCATCAAGACCGAAAGACAGGTCTTCGGTGTACTGATAGTTCATGCAGAGATCCAGTTCGTTTCCGAGAACTTCGGAAATTCCGCTGGGAGTCTCTATCGCTCTGAGGTGGAACCAGTTCAGACCAATAGCCAGGCTGGAAGTCGGCTGGATGCTGGCTCCGAGCTTGAACGCCTGAAGTCCGCTCTGTGCCATTGTTGGCAGAGCCGTGCTAAGATAGAACCCTTCACCCGCGGAGAAGACTGCCGGATAGGCAATCTTTCCAACTCTGTCAGCAACGTTTGCCGGGAATACCGGAATCCACTGGGTGATATCGGAAGAACCACTCTCCTGCTCGGTGAAATGGCTGTATCCGGCGGAAAGCGTCGGGGCCATTTCGCCGCCGAGAGTTAAATCCGCACCGATAAGAGCCGCCCATCCTTCAAAATCCATGCTGGTACCGGTATCGATGGAACCCATCTGCTTTGCAAATTCGCCGGTGATGCTAAGAGCATCCATCGGAGTAAGACCTGCCCTGATACCGAGGGTGTACAGATCCATGCCGTCAGGCAGAGTCGTGGAATCATCAGACCTCAGATAAACAACGTACGGCTCAAGGGCGAAAATGTCGCCGTTGTATTTCAGAGCCAACGCATAGAGGTCAACATCTTCCAAGGGCACTCCACCCATTCCAAAAATATCTCCGTATGTTTCAATAATCTATGCCTTGACTCCGGTCAAAGTCACGTCGTCCATCGGGAAAGAGTAATCTGCCCTGATGGCATCAAACGCTTTCTGCTGTCCATAGTCAAGAGCGGCTGTGCCGATGTCGGCACCGATATAATCTATAGCTCTGTACCTGCTGCCAAGTACGAGGCCGTCGCCCAGCTGAATTTCCTGTCTTCCGACAGTCAGGTCCAGGCCGGCTGTCATGATGTCGGCAACCTTTACATACGCGATGTCAAGGATAACGCTGCCTGTAATTTCTCTAAGGTAGTCGTTTCCGAAGTCTCTCTCGTTGATCAATCTGACCATCGCAGTTACGTTGTCGGCAAGCTCCGCCTTTACCCACACCCTTGTTCCCATATAGGTGAAGGTGAATGAATCTGAATCTCCGTCAAAATCAAAGCTCTTGCGGTAGAGACCTTTTACATCCATGTCTCCGCCAACCATGATGTTCTGGACAGCGGCAAACGCAGGGATTGTCATCCCCGCGATTAAGACCGCGACCAAAATCTTCGCTATTCTGCTTCTCATTGTTAATCTCCTTGGTTATCTATGCTCATCCGCTCCGGCATATAATTGTACCGTAGCGGAAAGTCATTCG
>CAZAMK010000019.1:0-2236 GCA_964486345.1 uncultured bacterium | reverse complement strand
ATTATACCCGCATACAAAATCATGTCAAGTTTTTTTACCTTCAACTTCCATTAAACAACTTTTTACCATTTTACATGCCTGTATTTTTTTTGTCAAATTTATTTAAGATACGGGATCCGTGGTTCGGGTTCCGGGATTTGGGAAATACTCTTTTTCTTTTCCTTTCCTTTTGATTTATTTTTTCCCAAACCCCGAGTACCGAGTCCCGAACCCCGTTCTTTAAAGACTTGACAGAAGAGATATGGGTGGTATAATTATAAGTAGCAATGCAAGTTTTCTTTGTTAACTAAGATTGCTATGTATAATAACAGGGGGTGTTTATGCGGAAAGATATGAAAAAATTTCTTGCGGCGATAGGAATGGCAGGGCTTTTGCTTGCTTTCGGCATTGCCTGTGGAGGCGGCGGAGGCGGCAGTAGTTCAGTAAGCATGACATCAGGCACAGGATTCAAGGGTCCGGTAATGGACGGGGATATCACAGTTTACGGCTTGAGCGACAACACACTTGTTGACTCAACATTAATCAGCACCGCAGTAACTGACGAGAACGGACAATATATATCTTCTCTCGCAGATTTTGCCGGCAACGTACTGGTGGAACTCGCGGGAGGAACATACGAAGACGAAGCGACCGGTGATCCAAAAAACAATACGATACTTCGCGCGCTTGTACCGGACGCAAGCGGGTCAATATCAGTTATGGTGACGCCTTTTACGGAGATAGCCTATCGCTTGTGGCTGGCTAAAGGCGGGGAACTTACCATCAGCCAGGCAAATGCCATAGCGGCGAATGTTGCGGGCGTGGCGAATATACTGGGCACCGACCCTGTGTTGGTCACAGACCCGGAAAAGGCTGCGGCCGCTCTGCAATCCCAGATAGAATACGGCCTTGCCGCAGCGATGCTGTCGCAGTATGCAGAGGACAACTCCCTTAGTATGGATGCCGCTATACAGTCAATCGTTGACGACTTGCTTGACGGTATGTTGGACAGCACAGGAAGCAACCTGTTGACTGCGCTGGAAACTTTTTTAAGTGATACGGAAAAGAACCAGTCGGGCATAGAAGGTACGGGACAGACGATTATTGACGAAACTCTCAATTTCATCACGAACAATCCTTATAATCCCGGACTGGATGCCGACGGACTTACAAAGGCAAAAGGACTTGTAAGCGACTTGCGCGACGCCACGCTGTTTGTTTATAACTACACGGGTTCAGGCGCTCCTGGTCTGATAGAACCATTCTTCTGCAAGGTAGCAGATGATATAAAAACAAACTTCCCTTATGAACTGCCTGAAACAATATACACCCTTATTCAAGCCGCCATGCAGGTTAACACTGCCGCTTTGATAGGAGGAAACCCCCAGGTAGTTGTAGTTGACGACGTTACGGTAACTTTCACCTATGTGGAACCGGCGGAAAACCAGATAACTCTCACTTTCCTGATGGAGAAGCCTGCCGCACTTACTCTTCCTACAGAAACTCTCGGAGAAGGAACCATCACATACGAGGGACCGACAGAAATACCCGACCCTACGGATATACTTACCTCTCCAATTGAAGCTGTGATTGCAGGAGATTTCACATTCGGGACAACGGTCATAAACATCAATGCCGATGCAAGATTGGCAGTGGCTAACGCATTACAACAAACACTTACGCTGACGCTGAACGGCGATATGACGGTAACAACCGGTGTCGTCTCCGGCGAGGTGTCGGCTATGCCTGCCGTGGAAATGGAACTGCTCCACAGCGAAGGGACAATCACGGCGGCAATACAGGTAGAGACGGACGGCACGATTCTTCTTACGCGCCTGACATCCGAGGGAACCACTACTGTCGGAACCACGGCGGAACTGGAAGGCGACCTCACAATGACTCTTGTCCAGAACAATGCCCTTGCAGGAGAAACTATTTCCTTCCTGCCTGATTCTCTTACCGCAAACGGAACAATCACCGAACTGAACAGCGACTCGCCGGTGATACTTACAGGTTCTCTTACGGCAGAGCTGGGTAATGCCGAAACTTTTGACCCGCAAGCGGAGTGGGGCGAATTGAACTATGCGGAATGGAACGCCGTATTCAACGGAGAGGTTTCCAGAACAGGGCTCGGAAACGTAACTGTCCTTCTTTCAGCGGAGCAGACTGCATGGAACACCATTGACTTTGATGCAAGCTACCACATGACCAAAGACGGGAAAACAGTATTTCTGCAGGGTGGAGGGACATATACGTT
>CAZAMK010000018.1:11228-13053 GCA_964486345.1 uncultured bacterium | reverse complement strand
CGCATGAGTCAATAAGCACGGCGTTAATCTTCAAATAGAAAAGAGGAATTTCCCGTGGAAATCTCCCTTCCAGTTTAACGTAATCCTTTTCCGTGCAAATGACGTAATCCGGCTTTTCCCTGACTACAAGGCCGCATAGTTCCCCGATGTCGTAATCCCTGTATTTGAAATGGTCGGGATATACGGCCGTGCATATTCTCCCGGGTGATAACCTTAGCAGGATATGGAAAAAATTCAACGGGTTTCCTATCCCTGCCGCCGCAATAATGTTCTTATCGCGTATGGCAGAGGAAGGACACTCCCCTGCGGAATTTTTAAGGCATTCAATCTCATAATCCATGATGAATACGGGTTTTCTGAACGTGCCGAGATAAGAGATGAGCTCTTTCTTTTTGGTTTCTACGGCCATATACGGGTGCGTGAGCACAAAAGCGTCCGCCCGTTTCAGCGAACTGCGGGGTTCTCTCAAAAGTCCGGACGGGATAACCTTGTTGTTGTCAAAAGGGTTTAATATGTCCAGCACGAGTATATCAACATCCTTGTGTATGTGGAAGGAATGAAATCCGTCGTCTATCACTGCGGTATCGCCCGGTTTGTCCATTTTTAATGCGAGCTTCCTTATCTCCTCGGATTTTTTTGAGGCGAAAAGAAGTCCCGGAAAGTTTTTGCCTATCATCCGGATTTCGTCGGTTGTTCCGGATGAGTACGCCGCTCCCGATGATAAAACGGCTGTTCTGCGCCCTCTTTCCGCCAGAGTTTTTACTATTGCCGCCACCAGAGGAGTTTTTCCCGTGCCGCCCGAAACGATGTTGCCTACGCTTATGACAGAAAAATCAAATTTTTCAGGATTTGCAAGGATTTTTTTAAAGAGAACGGCCGCAAGGTAAAAAAGGGTGAATGGAAGCAGGTATACCGAAAGAATTCTGAAAAACAGCGGGTTTTTCCGTAGAATGAACCTTTTATAGAAAAAACTAAAAAAGGGTCTGCTCGTTTTCAGAGACGCCGTTTCCAAGAGGAATTTCAACCTTTCCGAATTCTCCATCGTATCCCGGTACAATTTTCACGCCTCCTTTCCTGACCATGCGGATCCCTTCAATTATATTGCGGTCTATTTTGCCCTCCATCTCTTTTTCGGGAACCTCAAGAAGAACGGACAGTTCCGTTCCGAGCCGCTCAAGAACTTCCATATACATATCTCTTACGAAAACCGAATCGGGGTTCTTGCCAAGTACACTTCCTATTATCTGGTCAAGGGGAACCATCTTTTTGAAAGGTATGAATCTGTCAGGTTTTTCCCCGTATTTTCTGTCCGAGAGTTCAAACACCCTGTTCATTACCCCTATTGTGACTTTTCTTCCGCATGAGGGGCACAAATTATTGTTTTTGCGCGTTTCCTCGGGAGAAAAGCATACGTTGCAGTTTCTGTGGCCGTCAAAATGGTATTTTCCTTCTTCCGGGAAGTATTCCACCGTGGATATAAACTTTTCGCCGTCCTTATTTTTTAATATTTTCTTAAGTCCCTGCATATCAAAAATTTCGCTGAATATGTTGGCTTCCCTGCCGATTTTAGACGCTGAATGCGCATCGGAATTGGAGATGAATGAAAACCTGTCCAGAGAGGAGACCATCCAGTTCATGGCGGGGTCGCTGGACAATCCTGTTTCAAGCGCGAATATCTCGTCAGCCATATCCCCGAAGCATTCATGGATTGAGTCAAAGCCGGAGTTGGAGCCGAAGAGGGAAAAATGGGGCGTCCATATGTGGGCGGGCACCACAAAACCCTTCTCGTCGGCATCCTTAACTATTTTCACAAGCTCTCTCGCCT
>CAZAMK010000018.1:10693-11218 GCA_964486345.1 uncultured bacterium | reverse complement strand
TCAACGTTAATGTCTCCGTAGCGTTCAATCACTCTGTTCAGTTTCTCTGCTGCCGCAAAAGAAGAGAGGAAAAGGATGCTGTGTATTTTCTTCACCTTTCCCTTTTCGTCAAAGATATTGCACGCCTCGCCGGTAAGGATGAAATCAATTCCGTTGTATTCGTAAATGCCTTCCCTGTCCGTTTCTTTCAGGAGATTTGTCAATTCGTGGAACCACAGAAAGTGGGTTATATCTCCGGTTCCGAGAAGGTTTATTCCCTTGTGTTTTGCCCAACGCGCCAGTTCTGGTATCTCCATATTTTTGCTTGTGGCGCGGCTGTATTTTGAATGGATGTGAAAATCAGCTATGTACATTTATCCCGAACTCTCCTTAGATACCGTGTTTCGTGGTTCGTGAAATGCCGTTTTTCTTTTGTTTCTCCCGAATCCCCAATCCCGGGTCCCGATTCCCGTTTCCTATCTTTTTGAATTCGGCAGACAGCAGTCCGTAGAGCTGTTCAAGCGATTGTGAAATGATTTTCGTTTT
>CAZAMK010000018.1:6620-10683 GCA_964486345.1 uncultured bacterium | reverse complement strand
CATGCCACGGGCACAAAGTTGGTGTCCCCCGCCCATCTGGGGACGATATGCATGTGTATATGGTTTTTTAGGCCGGCTCCTGCGGCTTTGCCTATGTTGATGCCTACGTTGAAGCCCTGTGGTTTTAGCGTTTTTCGCAGTACCTTAATGGAGGACTGAAGAAGGAACATGAATTCCTTCTCTTCTTCGGGTTTCAGTTCTTCAACCGTCTTTATGTGCCTGTTTGGCACAACCATGATATGCCCGTTGTTGTAAGGAAACAGATTGAGTATCACAAAGTTGTGTCTTCCTCTGTAAACCAGAAAGTTTTTTCCGTCGCCGGCTTTTGATTTAAGCGCCCTGCATAGGAAACATCCCTTTGCAGGGATATGTCTGATGTACGCCAGCCGCCACGGCGCCCACAGAATATCTTGTTTATGCATTTTTTATAAGTGTTTCTCCGTTTTCCTTCAGGTATTTCGCAAGGTCTCTTTTTCTGTTTTTAATTATACCATCAAGCACCATGCCTTCAAGCGCTTTTTTCGCTTCTCCCACCTTTTTACCGGGTTTTATTGCGAGCAGTTCCATTATCGCATGGCCGTCAAGCGCGAGTGTGAACGATGTGAGCTTGTCTTTCTTGTTTATTTCCTTTACCCTGTTCTCAAGAATAGTCAGTTTTTCCAGTGCGTTTTTTATCCTTCCCGGGTTGTGGCTGGTCAGATCGGCTTTGGCAAGGGCGAACAGCGGGCGCAGTTCTTTGCCGAGTTCTTTTATGAAACGCCGGAGGGCGTTGTCCGTGGGATTCTCTTTCGCCAGAAGGTGCGGACGCAAATGAAAGCGTATGAGTCTGCCAATGAACTTGTTTTTCTCTTCCGGAATATTAAGCCGGCGGCAAAGTGCGTATGCCATTTTTTGGCCCACGAACTCATGCTTGTGGAAGCTCACCTTTCCATTGTCCAGCATAAATGTTTTTGGCTTGCCTATGTCGTGCAGGAGAGCGGCCATCCTCAAGTAAACGTCCCGAGTATGAACGCTAACATTGTCAAGCACCTTGAGAGTATGCGGAAAAAGCTCTTTGCAGGGGGCCGCCTGCTTTTCTTTTAGAGCGTGGACTTCCGGCAGTATCAGCGCGAGCGCGCCTGCTTCGTCAAGCAGATAGAATCCCTTTGAAGGCATGCGCGATTCAAGCATTTTCATTATCTCATCAGATATCCGCTCCCTGCTGACGATTGAAAGGCGGGAAACGTTTTTCTTCATCCCTTCCATCGTTTCTCTATCTATGTCAAACATGAATTTTGAGGCGAAGCGAATGCCCCGGAGGATTCTCAACGGGTCGTCATAAAAGGTCATATCGGGAGACACAGGAGTTCTTATAATCTTTCTTTTTATGTCGTTCCGCCCGCCGAATAGGTCAAGCACCTTGCCCGTTGAAAGGTTTTCCGCCATTGCGTTAACCGTGAAATCCCTCCTTGCGCAATCCTCCTCTATGGTTGCCTTACTCACAAACGGTTTTCTTGAATCTTCAGGGTAGCTTTCCTTGCGGGCAGTAGCAAACTCAATCTTAATCCCAGGCATTTCAATCATTGCGGTGCCGAAACGTCCGTAGAAAACAGGCGGAGGAAGGCGATTTTCGCGGGCAAATTCCTTTGCGAACGACAGGGCGTCCTGCTCCGATACTATATCAATATCATTGCTTTTTCTCCGCAGAAAGCGGTCCCTTATATAACCGCCTACAAGATAGGCACTGATATTGTTCTTTTCGGCAAAAATGCGGATTTTATCAAGTATTTCCGCTGATTCTGTATTTTTTTTCCGGTTCATTTTTCAATGCCTACGGCTGTTCCGTCCAGTTCTATTATTTCCACGTGAGCGTTCTTAAGCAGTTTTCTCATCGGTTTTCTGCTTATCGCGTTTAATGCGGCCACAAGACTCTGTCTGACGGCAAGGTTTTTGCCCACCTTTACGGCGGCGCCGTTCTTGCCCGTAATCAGCACGCCTATATGTCCCTTCTCCGATTTGAAAAGCCTCCCTTGGGCCGGCGTGCCGGTGAACGCCGAAGGGTCATGTCTGACAGTGGTAACCCTGAATCTTTTAAGTTCTCCCCGTTCGTCGGCAACCTTAATACTGCGTATTTCCACCGATCTGCTTCCCACAAAGGAATCACCCTGTTTTATCCATTCCATAATTTTGCGGATAGACTATATCTTTTCAAGAGTATAGCAGGAATTCCCGAAAAAAGCAACCGCTTTTTGCGGCTGTTTTAATTGTTTTTTCAACGTAAAAACAGCCTTCTTATTTGACATAACTCCTCAAATTTAATAAAATAAGTGTGGAGGTGTTTTGATGAATCGGGAACTTATTGTTTTGCTTGAATACTGGGAAAAGGAAAAGGGGATAGAAAAGAGTTTTCTTCTCAACGCCCTTGAGAGCGGTTTGTTAACCGTTTACCGCAAGAAGGCCGGGCTTGACGAGAATATAAACATAAAGATTGACCCCGATACGGGCGATCTCAAATTTTTAAATGCGAAAGGAGAGGAACTCCCGCCTCCGAATTTTCCGTGGGAAAGGATTGCCGCCCAGACTGCAAAACACGTTATTATGCAGCGTCTGCGGGAAGCGGAAAAATCCACCATTTACAATGAATTTAAAAAACTTGAAGGTTCGCTTATAAGCGGCAGGGTTGAGAGGTTTGAAGATAACAACATAGTGGTTTCTATAAGCAAGACCGAAGGACTGCTTCCGTATCTCCATACAATTGAAAACGAACGGTTCAGAGTGGGAAATCCCATAAAAGCGTATATAATAGAGGTAAGAAAACCAAACAGGGGAATGTACCAGGTTATACTTTCCAGAACACACCCCAATTTTGTTAAGGAACTGCTTGAAAACGAAGTTCCCGAGGTAAATGACGGTACGATAAAAATAAAGTCTATCGCGAGATTTCCGGGCGACCTTGTTAAAGTAGCGGTTTTTTCAACTGACGGCAAGGTTGACGCCGTAGGAACGTGCGTCGGAGAGAAAGCCCGCAGAATTAAGAATATAATGAAGGAGCTGAACGGCGAAAAGGTGGAAATCATAACGTGGAATGAAGATCCCGGCAGGTATGTAATGAATTCCTTGAGTCCCGCAACGGGTAAAAAGGTGTTCATTGACGACAAGAAAAAAGAGGCGGTGGTTATCGTTGATGACGGCCAGCTTTTTCTCGCAATAGGCAAAAGAGGGCAGAACGTGCGACTTGCCTCAAAACTTACCGGATGGAACATACGCGTCTTGAGGGAATCAGAATACAAGAGCGGTGAAAAGCCGGCTGTCGGAATCATAGAGGGAATTGATGAAAATGCCGCGCGAGAACTCGCAAAGTTTGGATACAGTTCAATAAAGTCGCTTGCGGAAGCGGATGTTGAAGAGATAGCGAAAATACCTTCCATCGGAAAAGACCTTGCTTCGGAGATGGTTGACAGGGCAAAAAACTACAGGGAAAAGATGAAGGGAAAAACCGGTGACTCTGAAATCCCTGAAGAGCAGGATAAAAGCGGAGAGAAGGAAGAAAACGGCGAATAGCAAATGGCAAACGTATACACAATAGTTATATAGAAACGCTGTTTCTGATATATGCAAACTGCGTTTGCGATATACAGTTATATATCCATTGTGTAACAATCGTATAGAGGGAACGCAAGTTCCCGTTTAACAATGCGTGTGCAATAAAGGAAAAAAATGAGAGTATCGGAATTGGCAAAAAAGTATAAACTGGGAAAAAACGAATTTCTTGAGATTATTGACAGAAATGTGGGCATAAAAGGGAAAAAAACCACAAGCGGCCTGACAGCGGCAGAAGTAAAAAGAATTGAGGAATATATCGGCAATAAGGTGAGAGAAAAAATATCCGCGCAGAAAGCGAAAACAGAGGCGGACAAGAAAAAGGAAATTGCCGCTGAAAAGAAGGCGGCGCCGGCTGAAAAAAACTCAAAAAAAGGAAAGCCCGTTAAAAAAACGGTCAAAAAAGAAGTTAAGGCAAAAGAAGGAAAGAAAGAGAAAACCGGGAAAGCGGCGCCGGTTAAAAAAACTTCACGGAAAACGCCTG
>CAZAMK010000018.1:0-6610 GCA_964486345.1 uncultured bacterium | reverse complement strand
GGCGGAGAAGGCGAAGTCTGCCGCGAAACCCGTAAAAAAAGAAGAGATTGCTCCTCCTGCCGCGGAAGTGAAGTCTGTAGAAACACCTGCGGTGAAACCCGAACCTGCAGCTGTAAAAATTGTTCAGGAAAAGCCCGCTGCGGAAATTCAGGAGGTTAAGCCGGCCGTTAAGCAGGAACCCGCCAAAAAGACCGTTCTTCTGGAAGGCACGGAGAATATAAAGCAGTTTTCAGAAAAGATAAACGTCCCGCCCGCCGAGATAATAAAGTATTTTTTTCTCCATGGGCTCGCGTTGAATATCAATCAGCCGCCCGGCAGGGAAAATCTTAAAAAGGCCTGTGAATCCTTCGGATTCGCACCGGAATTTAAAAAGGCGGAAGCCGCGGCCGAGAAAAAGATTCAGGAAGAGGAAGAAGGCCCTCTGCTTCCCCGCTCTCCGGTTGTAACCATTATGGGCCATGTGGACCACGGGAAAACAACCATTCTTGACACTATCCGCAAGAGCAGGATAGCCGAAAAAGAGCACGGACAGATTACGCAGAAAATAGGAGCATATAAGCTTGATTCCAAAAAAGGCTCCATCGTTTTCTTTGATACCCCGGGACATGAATCTTTTACTGCAATGAGGGCGAGGGGAACGCTGGTTACGGATATTGTAATCCTTGTTGTAGCCGCCGATGAAGGAGTCAAGCCGCAGACTGTGGAAGCCATAAACCATGCAAGGTCGGCAAATGTTCCGATTATCGTTGCGGTGAACAAGATTGACAAGCCGAATATAAATCCGGACAAGATAAAGAAGCAGCTGGCGGAATACAAACTTGTCCCCGAGGACTGGGGAGGCGATACGGTGTTTGTCAACGTGTCCGGTGTGACAGGACAGGGTATAGACGAACTTCTTGAGATGATAGTGCTTATGGGAGAGATGCTTGAGTTAAAAGCGGCTTCTGAAGGCTGTGCCAAAGGCGTTGTTATAGAATCCTTTATTGATAAGGCAAAAGGGCCCATCATCAACGTGCTTGTTAGAAAAGGGACGTTGAAGGCGGGAGAGCCTTTTATCGCAGGGGATGTCAGGGGCAGGGTAAGGGCGATTATAGACGACTGGGGAAGAAAAATTGAAACCGCAGGGCCTTCCACTCCGGTTGAAATTCTCGGAGCAGGCGGCGTGGCGATTCCGGGAGAGGAGTTCCGTGTCGTAAAATCCGATAAGATAGCAAGGCGGATTTCCGAGGAGAGAAAAGATTCCTTGTTTTCAAAGAAGGACCAGACAGCCAAAAAAGTGACTCTACAGGACCTTTATGATGAAATCCAGAAGGGCGAAATAAAAGAGCTCAATCTCATAATAAAAACAGATTACGCGGGTACTATAGACGCTATAAAGGACGTTATAGGCAAAATACCTTCCAACGAGGTGAAGATTTCCGTCATTCATTCCGAAACCGGCGCCGTTTCAGAATCCGATGTACTCCTCGCATCCGCTTCAAACGCCGTAGTTGTGGGATTTAACGTTCCGCTGAACCAGAAGGTTGAGGATGTGGCGGAGGCGGAGGGCGTTGAGGTCAGAACCTATAAAATAATATATGAACTGGCTGAAGATATTAAAAAAGCGGTTGAGGGCATGCTTGAGCCGGAAGAGCAGGAAATTCTTTCCGGACAGGCCGTTGTCAAGAAGGTTTTTCATCTTTCCGACAAGTCGTCCATTGCCGGCTGTCTCGTTGTTGACGGGAGGATTTTAAGGAATTCACTGGGAAAGATAGTCAGGGGCGGAAGCGTCATTTTCACGGGAACGATTTCCAGCCTGAAGAGATTTAAGGAAACGGCTAAAGAGGTGAAGCAGAATACGGAGTGCGGCATAGGAATGGACAATTTCACCGATTTCTACGAGGGCGATATAGTCCAGGCATATACAAAAACCACGGTGGCTAAAAAACTTTAAAGACAGGGGTTCGGGAATCGGGATACGGGAAAAACATTTCACGAATCACGAATTCCGGAACCCGAGCCCCGTGAAGTTTAAAATGGAAGAATGTATTTTTTGTAAAATAGCGGATGGGACAATAAACTGTGAAAAGGTTTACGAGGATGATATTGCGGTTGCTTTCCGCGACATCAACCCGCAGGCTCCTGTACATATCCTTATCGTTCCCAGAAAGCATATTGTGAAACTGCATGATGCGGAGGACAGCATGTTTCTGGGCGGTCTGCTTGGAATTGCCGCGAGACTGGCAATCAGCGAGGGTATCGCCGGCACGGGATACCGGGTTGTCATAAATAACGGACGGGACGCGGGACAAAGCGTTGAGCATCTGCACGTTCATCTGCTGGGCGGTAGAATCATGAAGTGGCCGCCGGGGTAGAGACGAGTGGATAGTGATTAGTGAAAAGTGTTTAGCCTAAAGAGAAAAACTGAAAGAAATCAGAGAGAGAAGTGCACACCATGGTCAGAGAGATAAAAATAAGAAATGTGAAAATGGGCGGAGGCATTTTCTGCCTCATAGCGGGGCCATGTGTAATTGAAAGTGAAAAGATGGTAATGGCCGTTGCAGGGAAGCTTAAAAAAATATGCTCGGAAGAAAAAATCCCGTTTATATTCAAGGCTTCTTTTGACAAGGCGAACCGCTCTTCGGTCAAGTCGTTCAGGGGCCCGGGAATTGAAGAAGGTTTGCGGATACTTGAGCGCGTGAGAGAAATTTTTGACGTTCCTGTGACTACGGACGTACATTCCGAAGTGCAGGCAAAGGAGGCGGCGGATGCGGTTGACGTAATTCAGATACCCGCCTTTTTATGCAGGCAGACAGACCTGTTGGTTGCCGCCGGAAAGACAAAAAAGCCGGTGAACGTTAAAAAAGGGCAGTTTCTTTCCCCGCTGGAAATGAAGAATGTCATAGACAAGGTTGTTTCAACGGGAAACAGGAATGTGATTATTACGGAAAGGGGCACAACTTTCGGATATAACAACCTGGTTTCGGATTTCAGAGCGCTTCCGGTAATGAGGGGATTCGGGTATCCTGTTGTGTTTGACGCCACGCACAGCGTTCAGGAACCCGGAAAGCTTGGGATAAGCTCCGGAGGCAACAGGGATTTTGTGCCTTACCTTGCGAAAGCCGCCGTTGCGGTGGGTTGCGACGGGATATTCGCCGAGGTTCATCCTGACCCGGAAAAGGCGCTGTCGGATGGGGCAAACATGCTTAACATGAAGGAAATAGCGGTTCTTCTGAAGGAACTCAAAAGGATATATTATGCCTTGTAAAAGAATGAACAGGAAGGAATCTCTTAATTTTGCGAGAAAAGTCATTGACACGGAGTGCAGGAATTTAAAGCAGGTGAGCGATAAACTCGGGGACGGGTTTTTAAACGCAGTGGATGCAATATGCTCCTGCCGCGGCAAGGTAATAATAACGGGCATGGGCAAAAGCGGCATTATATGCAGAAAGATAGCCGCAACCTTTGCAAGTCTCGGTATACCGTCGGTATTTCTCCATCCCGGAGATGCCGTTCACGGTGACCTCGGAACTGTGACGAAGAACGACGCGGTAATAGTTGTTTCCAACAGCGGAGAGACCGAAGAAATTTTAAGAATACTTCCTGCGGTAAAGAAAATAGGGGCGAAAATTATATCTTTTACCTGTTCCGGAAATTCATCGCTGGGGATGTACAGCAATTATGTCATTGAAACCGGAGAGATTGAGGAAGCCGATGTTTTCGGCATAATCCCCTCTTCAAGCACAACCTGCGCTCTCGTACTTGGAGATGCAATGGCTTTGCTGATAATGCAGATAAAGGGCATCTGCAAAAGGGACTTCGCATTCTTCCATCCGGCGGGGAATCTCGGCAGACGGCTGATGCTAAGGGTAAAAGACGTAATGCACACGGGCAGTAAAATACCCGCAGTGGCCACAGGCGCAAGGATAATGGATATTCTCAAGGAGATAACAAGGATAAATCTCGGATTTACCCTTGTCACAGACGGCAAAGGCCGGCTTGAAGGGATTATAACCGACGGCGATATCAGGCGGATATTGTGTAAAAAAGGCGGTCTGGCCGGCGGGATGACGGCCAGCGAGTGCATGACCAGAAATCCAAAGATCATAGACGGGGAATGTCTGGCGGTGGAGGCTTTAAGCGTAATGGAAAAATCAGAGATTACCTGCCTCGTGATAATGGACGGCGGAAGGAAACCCGAAGGCATAGTCCATCTTCACGACCTGCTCGGCAAGAAGGAGTTTAAAATTGAGTACTGATGTCGTCAAAAATGCGTTAAAGATAAAAATGGTCGTTACGGATATAGACGGTGTTCTTACGGACGGAAGGGTCTTTTTTCTTGACGGGGCATTAAGCCGTTTCTTCAATATTAAGGACGGCGTCGCTTTTGTCCTGCTGAAGCTTTCAGGGATAAAAACAGCGGTTATAAGCGGCAAGAGCTCCGCCGAATCAAAGAAAAGGCTTGAGGAGCTTGGCGTGGATTATTATTTTGAAGGAGTGGCGGATAAGCTTGCGGCAATGAAAGTGGTTATTGAGAAGGCGGGGATGGAATGGGAAAACATTTGTTACATAGGGGATGACCTGCCTGACTTGAAAGTGATGGAAAAGGTTGGATTTTCCGCGGCCCCTTCCGACGCCTGTGCGGACGTCATAAATGCGGCAAACTATATTTGCAGGAAAAAAGGCGGAAAAGGAGTTTTCAGGGAAACTGCCGAAGTGATATTAAAGGAGAAAGGGATATGGGAAGAAATCCTGCAAAAGTACTTATCATCATAATGCTTTTTCTGATTACTCAAGGGTGTTCAAGGAAAAACGAACACGGGGATAATGCGGATAAGCCGCAGGAAGAGATAACGGGTTTCAGCTTCAGGCAGTTTTCAGGGGACAGGTTGAGTTTTACGCTTGAAGGAGAAAGCGCCGAAGTTTCTTCAGGCGACAGGACGTCTATAGCCGCTCCCGAGCTTTCATTTTCAACTGATACGGAGGTAATAGAGGTAAGTACGGGAAAGGAAGGAAAAGGAGAGGTCAGTATCGTCCCCGACGAGAAAAAAGTTACCGCGGTTGTGATTACGGGAAATGTAAAAATCGTTTACAGGGATATAAAAACAGGAGCCGTCACGATGGAAGGCGCCTGCCGGAAACTTACATATCAGGACGGGGAAAAAACTCTTGTTATGGAAGGGGATCCCGTAATAAAAAGAGGCAAGAGCGTTTTCTCCGGAGATACCGTCATATACCGGTTTGATAAAAATACTCTTGAAATCAAAGGGAATGTAAATGCGCAGATACATACGGAAAAAAATCCTGATTAGTTTTCTCCTGCTCGCCTCCGCCGCTTATGCGGGAGATATTTCGGTCTGCCTCTGGCGCGGAAATAATCCGGACAGCGTAAGCAATGCCTATAGAAACAAATATCCCGGCAAAATCAGAGTTGTACCGCACAACGGACAGTTTTTGATTATCAACACACTTGATATAGAGGATTATCTTGCCGGCGTACTTGCAAAAGAAATGGATTCTATGTGGCCCGCCGAGGCTCTGAAGGCGCAGGCTGTAGTATCCCGCACTTTCGCTCTTTATACTGCGGGGGAGAACAAGGTTAAGAATTTTCCGTACGACATTGAAAATTCAGTTTTCCATCAGGTGTACGGCGCCACAGGCTGTGAGAAAATAATAGAAGCGGTGAAAGAAACGGAAGGGGAAATTCTGACTTACCAGGGAAAGGCCGCCCAGGTTTTTTTCCATGCGAGCTGCGGAGGCGGCACTTCAAAAACCTCTGACGTATGGGGAGGGACAAGGGATCATATTGAGGCCGTTTCATGCATTTACTGCGCTGAATCTCCGTATTGTTCATGGAAAAAAACCTTTACTTCGGGACAGCTTTCGCGGTTATTCCGGCAGGCGGCGCCAGTTGACAGAATAGAGGTTGGAAAAACTGACAATTCCGGAAGAGTAACGCTTTTGAAGATTTTTTCAAAGGATGGTAAAATATATAGTTTGACGGGGCATAAATTCCGCATGGAAGTCAATAACGGCGCTCCAAGGGCGCTGTTCAACTGCCCCGATATACTGCCGAGCACCAGATTCAGGATTCTGCAGAGCGGAAACAAGGTGGTTTTTGAAGGGGAAGGTTACGGACACGGTGTGGGAATGTGCCAGTGGGGCGCCAGAATAATGGCCGGTAAGGGATACAATTACATTCAGATACTTCAGTACTATTTTCCAGCGATGGAGATAACCGTCATGGAATAGCATGAAAGAGTAAATCCTCATAGAACCGTGTCTGAGTATTTACGGAAGTCAAAAGTGAAAGATAAAAAGTAAAAGATGCGGATGTTTTAAAACTTTTGATTTTTGACTTGAAGTTTTAACTTTTTACTCGTTTTCGCAGATTTATCCTCCGTAGCTTTAGCGCAGGAGGAAATCCACGGCCAAGGCCGTGGATGAATGCGCAGCAGAGTATGTGGAGGAACCACGGGCTTGCCCGTGGGGCTCCACTTTTAATTTCTGAGTTTAATATTCACGGAGTAGAGTGAATATATACCTGAAAGGAGCAAGAGATGGATTTAAGGATTCATTCAGCGGTGGAAATTGATAAGCGCTTTTAAGAATACATAAAAGAAAAATTTGA
>CAZAMK010000017.1:0-13497 GCA_964486345.1 uncultured bacterium | reverse complement strand
GAAACCCGGACCACGAATCCCTGTATTTAAAAGTGTTCTGGGTAAAGGAGAAAAAGCATGGAAGAAATGAAGATAGGGATTATAGGGTTTGACACGTCGCATGTGCCGGCATTTACAAGACTGCTTAATGATGCAAACGACCCGTTTTACGTTGAGGGAGGCAAGGTTGTTGCGGGTTTTCCTTCATTCAGCCCGGACCTTCCGTCAAGTTCGTCAAGGGTTGAAGGGTATAAGAAGGAAATGGAGGAAAAGTGGAACATAAAAATAGTTTCTTCCGTCAAAGAACTGCTCAAGCGCGTGGATGCAGTGCTTCTGGAAAGCGTTGACGGCAGGCGCCATCTTAAAGAAGCCGCGCCGGTAATTAAGGCAGGGAAGCCGCTGTTCATAGACAAACCGCTGGCGGCAAGCTTCAAAGAGGCAAAAAAAATAATCGCCCTTGCGGAAAAAAACAGCACTCCTGTTTTTTCCTCCTCTTCCTTGAGGTTTGACCACAACATAAGCGCGGCAAGGCAGGATGCCGAGTTAGGAGGCGTCGTCGGATGCGATGCTTTCAGCCCCGCGATGCAGGACCCCACAAATCCGGGCCTTTTCTGGTACGGAGTGCATGGTGCGGAGATACTCTATACTTTTATGGGAGCGGGCTGTAAGAAGCTTTTCTCCAAAAAGACGGAAGGTACGGATTTTGTGACCGGCGAATGGGAAGACGGACGCATAGGAACGTTGAGAGGCACCAGAAAAGGGATGCACAGCTACGGGGCAAGGGTCTTTGGAGAGAAGAAGATAGTGCAGGTTATGTATTCAACGGAAATTCCTATATACGCACAGCTTATTAAACAGATAATACTGTTTTTCAAGACAGGCAAACCTCCCGTTTCCAGTGCGGAGACGCTTGAAATAATGCAGTTTATGCAGGCGGCTATTTTGAGCGAAAAGAAAGGCAAAGAAGTTCTTCTGAAGGACGTGAAATAAAAACGGCGTAAAGGGTATAGCGTAGAGCGTATAGAAAATACAATTATAAGCTTTTAATTATACGCTAAACGCTCCACGCTATACGCCACGTATTTCTAAAACATGAAGACAGGATTCGGAAAGGCGGTAATCACCCCGCCGGTGGGTTTTTCTCTGGTGGGATATTTCCACGACCGCAGGTCAACGGGCATAAGAGACGATTTGTACGCGACGGCCTGCGTGATAGAGGACAAGGGTTCTGCGTTCGCTGTTGTGTCTGTGGATATAGTTTACATTTCCTCTGATACGGTAAAAAAAGTCAGGGATATCGTAAGCAGGGACACAGGCATTCCGTCATCCAATCTATTTGTGCATGCAACGCATACCCACACCGGCCCTCTGACTGAAAAACCGGATAAGGAGGTTTACAAGAAAGGGTTGTACGTGGAACCATGCTATTTGGAGATGCTGCCGTTCTACATAGCCGGCAGTATAAAGTCGGCCTATGTAAACAGAAAGGAATCTTCAGTCAGTTTTGCCGCAGGTAATGCGCCGGGTCTGGCATTTAACAGACGTTATCTCCTCAAAGACGGAAGGATTATAACCAATCCATGGGATAAGACGGACGATATAGTCGGGAGCGCGGGTCCCGTAGACGATTCCCTCGGAGTTATTAAAGTTGCTGACGGAAAGACGGGCGAAATTACGGGGCTCATAATAAACTTTGCATGCCATCCCGATACGCTCGGAGACACCCTTATATCCGCCGACTGGCCCGGGATGCTGCGCAACAAACTTAAAACCGAATTTCCCTGCGCCGAGATACTTGTTCTGAACGGTCCGTCGGGGGACATAAACCATATCAATCCTGAAAATCCCGGCAGGCGAGGGCTTGAAGTTCCCGAGCATATAGCAGAAACTCTGAAAGAAAAGACGGTGCGGCTTTTGAACGGAGCAGAGTTTGACAGTTTGTCGGGTATGCGGACGTACGGCAGAAAGTTTTCAATCCCCGCCACGGAAGTTTCCCCGGAAGAACTCAAGTCGGCTAAAGAGGTACTAAGAAAGAAAGGCATGCCGAAAGATTCCCTTCAATACATGATAGCGGATGCGCAGGTCAGGGCGGCCGGCCGGAGAAGAAAAGGCATCAGGAGTTTGTTAGCTGAAATAAATGGTTTTTCTCTCGGGAAAGAACTTCTTGTTCTCGGCATGCCGGGGGAGATTTTCACAGAGATTTCCCTGCAGATAAAGAAATTGTCGCCATTCAAACACACCTTCATCGCTCAGAATTCCAATATGTCTCTCGGTTACGTTCCGTCCGAAGAAGCTTTTCTTCATGATGAGAGAAATAAAGCCATAAAACCCGGATACGGGACAAAAAGCCTTGCGGAGGCGATAGGAATAGATTGCAGTTACGAGACGACCCCGTTTGCCTGCAAGTTAGGCAAATCCGCCGAAAAGGCCATCCTTAAAACCGTAAAAGAACTTTTACAATAAAGCCGTCACTCCCTTTCCAAATTGCGCCGGATAATCCTGTCATAGCTGTGTTGTCTCATTCAAAACAAAGTCAGGAAAAGTATTTTACATATCTCTTGACAAAAAGTTTTACAAAGAGTAAAATAAATGTGTGAAAATAAAAAGAGAGGTGAGACATAACTATGTTTAACAAATTTATTCAGCAACAGAGGACAAAGTACAAAATGACGCAGGAATATCTCGCGTCGGAACTCGGCATATCCAGGCCAACATACTTGCAAATAGAGCGCGGAGAAAGGGGTCTTACCGTATCCGAAGCAAAGAAGCTGGCGGCTGTTTTTGACATGACGATGGAAGAACTTCTTTCCGGGAAAGAACCTGCAAGGAGAGTTACTATTGAAAAGAAAAAAACTGCAAGCGAGAAAAATTTACAGATTCGCGTTACGCGGAAAAATCTTGATAAATTCAAGCAAGTTTTGCTTTATGTCTTAAACAAGGCCGGTGCGAAACCAAATTTTGGCGAGACGGTGCTCCACAAACTGCTCTATTTCATTGATTTTGACTATTACGAGAAGTTTGAAGAAAACCTGATGGGTGCAACATATATCAAGAATTACCACGGGCCTACAGCCGTTGAGCTGGGTTTAATACTGAAAGAAATGCAGGAACAGGGCGAGATAGAAGCAGTTAAAAGCCAATATTTCAAATATTTGCAGAAGAAGTATCTGCCGCTGAAACGTCCCAATCTTGACATTCTTTCCGCGCGAGAGATTGAACATATTGACAATGTTCTGGCTCGACTTTCGGATAAAAACGCTGCCGAAATAGAGAATTATTCGCACGAAGATATACCCTGGAAAACCGCACAGGACGGAAAGCCGCTTTCTTACGAGAGCGTCTTTTACCGCGATGAAAGATACTCCGTAAGAAACTATGATGATAAACTTTGATAAATTGCCGACATTTCAGAAAGAATTCAGGCGACTTGCAAAAAAATACAAATCACTTCCGGCAGATATGCGGGAATTCTGCAATGTGGTTTCCGTTGTTCCGTTTGGCGCCAGCAAGCATTTCACGGTCATTACGCAAACAGAGACTTTGTTTATAATAAAAGCCCGTTTTTTCTGCAGGTACCTAAAAGGATCCTCTCTGCGAATTATTTATGCCTATTGTGAATGCAAAAACAAAATAGAATTCATTGAACTCTATTACAAGGGAGACAAAGAGAACGAAAATTCGGAGAGGATTAGTGAATATTTAAACAATCATTAAATAAACCTATGCTCTTCATCCTCCTCTTCCAAAATTCCGCCGGATGTCATATAATATATTGAGTAATCTGCCCCTGTAGCTCAGAGGATAGAGCAACGGTTTCCTAAACCGTGTGTCGCCCGTTCGAGTCGGGCCAGGGGTACTGGTTAAAGGAAAGCGTATAGCGTGGAGCGTTTAGCGTATAGACAGATAGTGCGAGGGCGACACTGAAGAGGTGCAGGGGAAGGGATTTTCCCCTGCTATTTTCGGTTCGGAGGGGAAGATTAAGGGGAGAAGCTCTCCCCTTAAGGAGCGGAGCGACGTCGCCTGTTCGAGGGCCAGGGGTACTGGTTAAAGGAAAGCGTATAGCGTGGAGCGTTTAGCGTATAGACGGATAATGCGAGGGCGACACTGAAGAGGTGCAGGGGAAAATCCTCCCATGCCCCCCTTTGTTAAAGGGGGGATTAAGAGGGGATTTAAAAAGCGCGGGATTTGAGACTTGGGACATGGGAATCGGTGGAAGAGAAAAAGAGAAAAGATTTAATGTCTTTCCCGAATCCCGAAACCCTGATCCCGAAACCCGTATTTTTAATGGAGAGGGCAGTGGTAAGCTATGGAGAAATGGAGAATTATAATCTCGGGGGCAATGCCTCCGGCGGACAACATGGGTGTGGATTACGCCCTGTGGCAGTCAACTTCCCTCGGCGTTTCGCCGCCGACCCTGCGTTTTTACCAATGGAATCCTTCCTCTGTCTCTCTCGGATATAACCAGAGCGCGCATAGAGTAATAAATACAGAATTCTGTAAAGCCGGAAATATTCCCATAGTCAAAAGGCCTACCGGCGGAAGCGCCATATTCCATGACATTGAATTGACATACTCTTTCTGCGGAAATTTCAGCGGACATCGCTCATTTGCCTCTCCTCTGGGTTCCTACTTTGCGGTATGCGAAGGTATAATCAGGGGCATGAAGAAGGTCGGTGCGTCCCTTGAGATAAGGGGATTTTCAGAGGGGAAGGAGCCGTCTTTCACGGCGAGAGACTGTTTTTCTCTTTCTTCAAGGCACGATCTTATATGGAATAACAGAAAAGCGGTCGGCTCCGCACAGAGAAGGAACGGTTCCGCATTCCTTCAACACGGTTCAATCCTGCTTGATATAAGAAGGGATTTATGGGAAAATATCTTTCTTGAAGAGGTTGACTTTTCCAAAATAATCCCGCTTGGCGAAATGCTGGCGGAAACAATATCCCCAAATTGCCTGATAAAAATTTTAAAGGAAGGCTTTGAAGAGGCGTTCAGCGTTGTTTTTGAAGAAGGAGAATTGACGGGAGACGAGATTGCCTCTGTCAGTGGGCATCAGGCATGGATTCCGGAATAAATTCTGAATGACTAAAAACGTCCAATGGAACAATTAAAACATAAACTGGGACTGCCCGAAGTTTTTTGCATAGCGACCGGCGCAATGATAAGCTCGGGTATTTTTATTCTTCCAGGACTTGCTTTTTCTTATGCCGGTCCAGCTGTTATTCTTTCCTACCTCATAGCCGGTTTAGCCTGTATTCCCACGGTGTTGAGCATGGCGGAACTGTGCAATGCCGAAAGCGGGTGGAGATTATTTTTATATAGCGAGGGGATTCGGCCCGTTTATTGGCACAATAGCGGGTTTTGGTTCATGGTTCGCTTTAAGTTTCAAAAGCGCCTGGGCATTGATTGGCATGGGGGTATATCTCACCTTGCTTACCCCTTTCTCTATGAAGGAGATAGCGGTTGGACTCTGCGCTTTTTTCGTAATCCTGAATCTAACAGGAGTGAAAGAAGCAAGCAGGTTTCAGGTTATCATGGTCGCAGGGCTGATAAGTATTATGGTTGCATATGCCATATGGGGAGCGGCATATGTAGATACGGCAAGACTTACTCCTTTTTTCTCAAAAGGGCATCTTGCTGTGTTCGGCACGGCGAGTTTTGTTTTTGTTTCCTACGGCGGACTGACTAAGATAGTCGCCATGGCAGAAGAGATAGATAAACCTGAAAGAAATCTTCTTCTAAGCATGGTGTTAGCTTTATCTGTAACTGCCTTGTTATATGTTCTGGTTGTACTTGTTACCGTCGGGGTTGTGGATACCGACGTTCTGGCCGGAACGCTTATGCCGATATCAAAGGGTGCAGAGGCTTTTTCCGGCAGGGGTTTCCAGAATTTAATAGGCATAGGAGCGGCTCTTGCGTTTCTTACCACGGCGAATGCAGGGATTATGAGCGCTTCAAGGTACCTGCTTGGAATGAGCAGGGACGGGCACTTGCCGCAGGGGTTTCAGAGGATAAGCGCGCGATTCAAAACTCCATACATTGCTATAATAGCTACCGGTCTTTTTATGGTCTGCGCCATATGTTTCCTTAAACTGGAAACTCTGGTAAAGATGGGCTCGGTCATTTTTCTGCTTCTGTATATTTTTGCAAATGCGACGGTGATTTTGTTCAGGCAGAGCAAAATTGCCAATTACCGCCCTATGTTCCGTTCGCCTTTCTATCCTTACTTGCATATTGCGGGTATTCTCATAACGCTTTTTTTACTGCTTGAAGTTGCAACGGGGGTATTATTCCTGACAATGCTTTTACTTTCCGCCAGCGCAATATTTTATAAATACACCCTGCACAAAAAAGTTGTAAGGGATTCCGCATTGACGCATATTTTTAAACGGCTCATTAACGTTGACAAGGAACTTACGGCCATTGACGTATCTACGGAACTTAAGGAAATTGTCATATCAAGGGATAATATTGAACACGATGCTTATTACCATAAACTGAAACATGAAATTTTTGATGAGATTCTCGGCAAAAGCAGTGTGCTGGACATAGAAGGACAGATGAAAGCGGAACCGCTCTTCAGAAGGGTTGCCGATGTTCTTTCAAAGGAACTGCCTCTGGACAAACTGTCATTCTTGAAGAAATTTATGGAAAGAGAAGAGACTTCTTCTACCATAGTGGAAAAGGGAATCGCCATGCCTCACCTGATAATAGAGGGGAAAGATATACTTAAGGTTCTTTTTGTCAGGGCCAAAGCAGGGGCGGTGTTCCCTGACGGAAATATGGTGTATACGGCTATTGCCGTGGTGAGTTCTTTTGACAGAAGAAATACGCATTTGAAGATACTTGCGTATTTTGTAAACATGATAGAGGACCAGGATTTCAATAACGAATGGCTTCTGAATCTTAAGAAAGAGGAGTTGACGGCAAAAGTTTTTGAATTCATCAGCAGGAAGATTTCAAGGAAGGATTTTAACCCCTCACATTAAAAGAACGGGGTTTGGGATTCGGGAATCGGGAAAAACAAAAGTAAAAAAAGTATTTCGCGAACCCCGAAACCCGGACCGCGAATCCCTGTATTTAAAGGAGTTCGGGGTAAGGGAGGCAGAATGAAAAAAAACATTGTTATAGGCGTTTGCGGTTCAATAGCGGCTTACAAGAGCGCCGAGATTGTACGGGAATTCAAAAAGAAAAAATGGTGCGTACAGGTGGTTATGACTGAAGATTCAACGCAGTTCATTACTCCTCTGACTCTGTCCACCTTATCGGGAAGGCCGGTATACTCGGAGATGTTTGAGATGAATAATTTTCAGGAGAACCATATTTCAATATCCGAGTTTGCGGACATAATGCTTATAGCGCCGGCGACCGCCAATATTATAGGGAAAATTGCAGGCGGCATATGCGACGACCTGCTTACATGCGCCGTTTGCGCTTTCAAGGGGCCGGTAGTTCTGGCGCCCGCCATGAATGATAACATGTGGAATAACAGGATAGTCCGGGGCAATGTTGAAAAATTAAGAGAATTCGGTTATCATTTTGTTTCCCCTGAAAAGGGCGAACTGGCTTCAGGAAAAGAAGGGATTGGCAGGCTGGCGCAGATTGAAAAGATAGTATCTTTTGTGGAAAAATTGTAGCGGTGCAATTTGTGGGAGGCATCTCCCGATGCCGATAATTTCGAGGTCAGGAGACCTCTCCCACGACAAAGGAGAGAAATGAAATGGGTAAGAGTTATGAGATGGCGCCAAAGAAGGTGCCGCAGGTAAAAACAAAATACAGGACAATAAAAACGGAAATTCCGGTTCCGGAATCAATAAAGGTGCTTGAAAAGTTGAGGACATATGAGCCGATTTCCATGAGCGGACAGCCGCTTGTCATTTGGGACAGGGCGGAAGGCGTGAATGTTTACGACAGTTACGGCAATAAGTGGCTTGATTTCAGTTCGGGGGTCCTTGTCATAAATGCCGGTCATGCCGTTCCGGAGGTGCTCTCGGGCATCAAGCAACAGCTTGAAAAGCCGCTCCTTCATAACTACTGTTTCCCTTCAGAGATACGGGCAAACCTTGTTGAAAAAATCGCTTCAATTTCACCCGAGCCGCTGAAGAAGGTTTTTCTTCTTACAACCGGCGCGGAATCCGTTGAGTGCGCTTTTAAGCTTGCAAGAACATACGGAAAGAAGAATAACAAGAAAGTGATGATTTCCTTTGAGGGCTCGTTTCACGGAAGAACGCTCGGCGCGCAGATGCTCGGCGGCATGCCCGCACAAAAAGGATGGATTCTCCATCCCGATACGGATATTTACCACCTTCCTTTTCCCGGCGAGCCCAGGTGCAAGGACAAAAGTTTTTCATTTTTTGAAAAACGAATAGAAGAGCTCGGAATAAATCCGAAAAACGTGTGCGGCGTTATTTCGGAAACATACCAGGGTGTCAGCGCCGCCCTTATGCCGGAGGATTATGCGAAAAGCTTGAGGAAATGGTGCGATAAAAACGGAGCCGCCCTGATATTTGACGAGGTGCAAGCGGGTTTAGGGCGGACCGGAAAGATGTTCGGCTTCCTTCATTACGGGATTCTGCCGGATATCTTCTGCCTGGGCAAAGGGATTACAAGCTCACTGCCTCTGTCGGCGGTTGTCGGCAGAAAAGAATTCATGGACCTGTATGAGCCGGGCGCTATGACCAGCACGCATACGGGCAATCCTGTTTCCTGCGCCGCTGCCCTCGGGAGTATAGAGGCCATACAGAAAAACAAACTTGTGGAGAATGCGGCGAAGATGGGAAAGGTTTTTGAAGAAGAACTGTGTAAGATAGAAAAAAAATACGATTGCATACAATTTTTATGCGGCAAGGGGCTTGTATGGGGCTTGCAGATAGGGAAAAAAGGAACGGAAAAGCCGGACCCTGACACCGCCCATAAGATTGTGGGCAGGTGCGTTGAGAAAGGACTTCTGCTGTTTGCCCCGGTTGGTCTGGGAGGCGGAACGGTAAAGGTGAATCCGCCGCTTATGATAAACGAAGAGGCTCTCAAGGAAGGGTGTGCCGTCCTTGACGAGGCGATAAAAGAGGTGTGCGGATGCTGAATATACGGGAGGCGGTAGACGGAAACCTGAAAGAGGTGCTGGAGTTCCTCAAGAAGAGTATTGGATTTCAGAGCATTTCAGGGGAAGGCGAAGAGGAGATACAGGAGTTTATCAGGGAAAAATTTTCAGTTTTCGGAAAAACCGAACTTGTGCCTGTTCCGGAAGACATTAAGAAGGACCCTGAATACACCTTTGCCGCGAAAGAGCTTGATTACAACCGCAGAAAAAACATCGTTTTGGAATATCCGTCTTCAGGCGGAGGCAGGTCTCTTATCGTGAATTCGCATTCGGATGTGGTGCCTGCGAAACAGTGGAAGGACGCCTTTTCTCCTTCGCAAAACGGAAATATTATTTACGGCAGGGGAGCCTGCGACGCAAAGGGGCAGATTGCCGCCATGTATCTTGCCCTGCTCACTCTCAAAAAACTCGGTGTGAAGTTAAATGGTCAACTTACCGTTGAAGTTGTAATAGAGGAGGAAGTCGGAGGCAACGGTGCGCTTGCTCTGATAAGGCAGGGGTACAAGGCCGACGGAGTTATTGTACTTGAGCCGACAGAGTTGAGGATAACGCCTGCAAACAGGGGAGCGGTATGGTTCAGACTGGATATTGAGGGCAAATCCGTGCACATGGGCAAAATAACGGAAGGCGTAAACGCCATAGAGAAGACATGCCTTCTCATGCACAGGATGAAGGAGTATGAACGGCGTCTGATAGAGGAGAGCAAAAACGTTCCGCTTTTTGAAAAATTCCGACAGCCGGTTCAGGTGAATTTCGGGACAATCAGAGGCGACGGCTGGCCTTCAATGGTATGCGGCAGTGTCACAATGGAAGGCGGCGTCGGCTTCCTGCCCAACAAAGACCTGAAAGGAATAAGAAAGGAATTGGCGGATGTAATAGAGAACAGCGGGGATGACTGGATTACAAATCATTACAAGCTCTCTTTTCCCAAGCTCCACAATGATGCCTACGCCATACCTGCGGGACATCCTCTTGTGGAGGCGATGAAGCAGGCGGCTGTGAATTCAGGCAGAGCTCCTGTTGTTGAAGGGTTCATAGCCAGCTGTGATGCGCGGCTCTTCAATAAAGTCGGGAATATGCCCGTAGTTGTTTTCGGGCCGGGAAGTCTTGGTGATGCGCACTCGGACAGTGAAAAGATAGATACCGGGGAGATAAGAGCGGCAGGAGAGATTTTAACAAGAACGATATTAAACTGGTGTGGAACGGAGGAAACAAAATGATTAAGCTGGGTTTAATAGGCGTGGGAAAATTCGGGACAAATCTACTGAACACATTTAAACAGCTGGAATCTGAAGGGAAGTGCAAACTGGCGGCTATATGCGACATAAACAAGGAACTGCTGGAAAGCCAGGCGAAAAAATACGGCGTTAGGGGGTATGCCGATTATAAGGAAATGATTGACAGGGAGAAGGATATTTACGGCATAGCCGTGGCAACTCCCGATCCTTTCCACAGAGAGCCGGTGGTGTACGCGGCCGGAGCGGGAAAACATATTTTTGTAGAAAAACCGATGGATGTCACCGTTGAAGGATGCAAAGAAATGCTGGATGTCTGCAAAAAAAACAAGGTTCTTCTTCAGGTGGATTTTCATAAGCGTTTTGACCCGTTTCATATTACGATTAGGAAAGAGATAAAAGAGGGCAGGGCAGGACAGATAGAATACGGCTATGCCCACATGGAGGACAAGATAGTTGTGCCGCGTGACTGGTTTCCCGGCTGGGCGTCCAAAAGTTCACCTGCATGGTTCCTCGGCGTTCACATGTTTGACCTTATGAGGTGGATAATAGGAAGCAACGGCAGGCAGGTTTACGCAAAGGGCAGTAAACTGAAGCTGAAATCGCTGGGGATAAACACCTATGATTCAATATCATCCATGGTGGAATTTGAAAACGGGGCGGTTGTGAGTTTTGACGTCTCGTGGATATTGCCGGAGGATTTTGAGGCGATTGTCAACCAGGGATTCCGCCTTGTCGGAGAAAAAGGGCTCGTGGAATGCGACAGCCAGTACAGGGGGACGAGGGCTTCCTACGAAAAACAGGGCGTAATAACGTATAACCCGGTTTTCCTCAATGAAAGCAAAGATGTCAAGACAGGCGGAATAAGGTACTCCGGGTACGGAATTGAAAGCATTGCCGATTTCGTGTATAATCTTGAGTACCTTGCCGGAGGCGGCTCTCTTGATAAACTGGAGGGAGGCGTAACTGGGCTTGGCGAAGACGGGCTGGAAGTCACAAAGATAGCGGTTGCCGTCCACAGGTCTCTTGAGAGCGGCAGGTTAGAATCAGTGTAATAAAGACTGCGTATAGGGTATAGCGTATAGGAACAAAGTGAAAGCAAAAGCGGCGTAGAGCGTATAGAAAAACGATTAACAATTAAAAATTTTCAACTATACACTAAGCGCTTTACGCTATTCGCTTATTTTCAAACTATACGCTAAACGCTCCACGCTATACGCTAACAAACAAGGAGAGAAAACAAAATGGCGGCAACGATAAAACTGGTCAGAAAAGGGAAAAGGAACAGGCCTTTTTATAGAATTGTGGCGGTAAGCAAGGAAAAGGACGGCAGAGGAAACGTGCTTGAAATCCTGGGGCATTACGATCCTCTTCCCAAAGAGACGGCGGTTGAGGTCAAGGAAGACAGAGTGCAGTATTGGTTCAGCGTGGGAGCGAAGCCTTCCGCAACTGTAAAGGGGCTTCTGAAAAAGAAAGGGATTCTTGTCCCTCCCAATGTGGAGTAATTAAATAACGGGATCCGGGACCCGTGGGCAGGGAAAGACAAGATTTAATGCGTTTCCCGAATCCCGAACCACGGACTCTGAATCCCTGTATTTAAATGAGGATAGATATAATAACCATCTTCCCCGGGATGTTTGCACCCCTTGAGCAAAGCATACTTAAGAGGGCGGTTGAAAAACGTCTGTTGGAAATAAAGCTTTGGGACTTGAGGGATTTTACGAGGGATAAGCACAGAAAGGTTGACGATACCGCTTATGGCGGAGGTAAAGGGATGGTTTTCAGGTGCGAGCCGCTCTTTAACGCCGTAAGCAGGGCAAAGGAAGAAAATCCCTGTGGCAAGGTAATACTCACTACGCCGCAGGGTTCGCTCTTTACGCAGGAGACCGCAAAAAAGTTCAGCATTGAGGCAGGGCTTATAATAATATGCGGGCATTACGAGGGTGTTGACGAACGCGTTTTTTCAATAGTGGATTGCGAAGTTTCCATAGGCGATTACGTTTTGACCGGAGGGGAACTGCCTGCGATGGTAATCGCAGATTGCGTTGCCCGCCTCATCCCAGGAGTTCTGCCTGAATCAGCGGCGGCTTATGACAGTTTTAACGGATGCCTTCTTGACTGGCCGTGTTATACGAAACCGGAGGTTTTCAACGGCGAATGTGTGCCGGAAGTTCTGCTGTCCGGCAATCATAAAAAGATTGCCGAATGGCGCTGTAAACAGGCGGAAGAAAGGACGCGCAAAAGAAGGCCCGATTTATATAAGAAATACCTGAAGAAAAAGATAAATCATAAGCTGTAATCATAATGTGGGAGGCATCTCCCGATGCCGATTATCTCGAGGTCAGGAGACCTCTCCCACAGGATGTGTTCGGAGTAAAGGAGAAAACAAAAAATGAGCAAGCACAAAATCGTAGAAGAATTTGAGAAGAAAATGGCTCCGCAGAAAGAAATTCCGGAATTTTGGCCCGGGGATGAATTGACCGTGCACGTCAAACTGAAAGAAGGAGACAAGGAGAGAATACAAACTTTCAACGGCATATGCATAGGCAGGCAGGGAAAAGGGGTAAAGGAAACGTTTACCGTCAGAAAGGTTTCTTACGGCGAAGGCGTTGAACGGACATTCCCTGTATATTCTCCGAATGTTGCCAAAATAGAAATAGGCAAAACACGGAAGAAAAACAAACTGGCGCCCCGCGCAAAAATGTATTACCTGAAGAAAAGAGATGCCGGTAAATAATGAACACCCGAAAAAGGGGTAATGACGGAGAAACCCTTGCGGTGGAATGCCTGAAAAAACGCGGATATAAAATCGTCTGCAGGAATTTCACAAGCCGCAGGGGAGAGATAGATATAGTTGCAAAAGACGGACAGTGTCTCGTCTTTGTTGAGGTGAAAACCAGAACTTCTTCTGATTTCGGATATCCCGCCGAGGCTGTAACCCGCCAAAAAGCCGAAAGAATAAGAAAAACCGCTCTGTACTACCTTATGACAAACCGCATGGATGACATCCCCTGCCGTTTTGAAGTTGTCAGCATAATGAAAAACGGCGGCAAACCTGCCATTGATATCCTCCCTCTTGAATTCTGACAATGCTCTTACGAAAACCTCCAACAAAACTTGCGAAAATATCCTGTCACCGTTGCGTCAAATAAAAATCTATACGAAGTAACAATCGTTGCGCCATTTAAA
>CAZAMK010000016.1:0-13753 GCA_964486345.1 uncultured bacterium | reverse complement strand
GAGAATCATCCCGACAAAGGCCGTCTGTCTTTGTCAGTCGGGACCTCGCTCTCTGGCGAACTCAAACCGGTATTACTATACGCTTGATGGCAAATTCGTATCATATCCCAACTGAATAATCTGCTCTTCGCCGGTGAAATCTTTCTCGGACAGATTAAGCGATTTAAATCCGAATTCATTAACTGCTTTAAGAATTTTCCGGGCATTTCCCGGCGTCGGTTCAATCAGGATGTCAATGTCCTTGGTGTATCGGAGCATGGCGTAAAAAGCGACTGCATATGCGCCTATTATACAGTATTTAACCTTGTTTTTGTTTAATAATTCTAACAACTCTGCGTAATCTTTTTCCGTTTTCATTATTATTTTTGCTTATTTTAAACCGCATTTCTCTTAACATCTGAACAGTCTCTATCCTTTGTTCGGCGTCCATCTTCAAATAATAATTTTTATTAAACCGTGCGGCTTCTGCAAAATTTTCCGCTTTATTTACCCAAATCTTCTTATTTTCTGCAGCTGCCGCTCTATGAGACCTCCTGTTTTATAGAAAATTTCGGGTATGAAGCGGTTCCTGTTTATTCGGGAGTTCCTGAAGCACAGCCGGTTGGAGAGGCCTTGCGACCGGGGGGTGTTGCTCCCAATGTCTGGCTGGTTATCTGTATAGCTGCGGTGGCGGCGGGCATAGGCGAAATCGGGTGGTCTAAAGTCTTTTTAACAAGGAAATTCGGACCAAGGCAGAGACTTGCTGCGATATTAACCGACCTTGAACTTGAGCCTGACCCGCTCGTTGAGCCGAACAGCATATGCAAGCTTGATATGGCCTGCGTTAGGGGATGCCCGGGCGCCATACCTCACATAAAAGAGAAGAAGTTTGTGGAAATAAAAATAGAGGATAAGACTTACAGGTGGGCTGACGTGGACATGGGTAAATGCACTCTTATTTACCATGGAGGAGACCCGCGTATGTCACCGTTTATACCAAGGGCGTTACCGGGATACAGTTTTGACGTAATGCAGCAAAATGTTTCGGAAGAGACTGCATACAAGTTTTGCTGGCCCTTGTCAAGCAATATATGGAGAAAAACGGAAGAAGACCCTTCAGGATATATAATAGAAGGACACGCCTACATAAAGAAATGGGGGCAGGCTGGAAGTTACGGGATTGGAGGTTCGCGCGGATATATGCGCAGTTGTTTTGACTATCTTGAAAAACACAATATGATTGAACAGACCTTTAACCGCGGGTCATTCATCAGGCGTTCCATGTGGATGCTTGATTGTTCCGGGAAACCTGTGGAAAGGCGATAATCCGGCTACAGGATAATGAATTCTTCGGGGTTTATACTTGTTGTGTCTGTAGTCTCTGAACCCATGAATTTCCGCACCCTTTTTCTGTAAAAGTACATCTTGCCTTTTGTTTTTTTTATCCCGGGGAGGCTTGCCTTTGCCGCTTCCCGGCCTTTTTCTATGGCGAAGCGGTATCTTAAGAAATTGTTCCACCGCATATCGCCGAGGTCGGGTTTTACTATGAAATCCGCCATCCGGCTGTTGTAAAGGTCAAACCTGGAAGAGATGAGAGCGTCTGTTCTCATGTGGATGTCAAAGACGGAATTTAGTTCTCCTAAAGATGAATGCATCTGGCTTACGTCTACTGCCGCAATGCTTTGGGCGCCGGCAAGGACTGCGCATTTCACGGGAAGGCGGTTGGTGATGCCGCCGTCAATAAGAAGCATATCGCCGTATTCCACGGGGGGGAGAAGTCCGGGTATGGAGCAGGATGCAAGAATGCCTTTCCATAATTTGCCCGTTTTTATGTAGACGTCTTTTCCCGAAACAAGGTCAAAGGCAACTGCTATAAGAGGAACGGGAAGCTGTTCAAAAGTAATATCCCTGAAAAGGTTTTTGAAAACCGGCTCAACTTCTTCTTTTTTCAGGAGCGCATTGTCCCTTAGCATCCTTACAAAAAGGAGTTTCTTTTTCACTGTATAAAGGGTTTTCAAAAAGAAACCCTCTTTATCCCCTTCAAAATCAACCGAGTCCAGTTTCATCCCCTTGAGGACTTTAAACTCGTAGGTTGCTTCTATGTTTTCATATTCCGTTATCCTTTCCGCGTACAGCGAATACAAAGCTCCGGCTATTGAGCCGGCGGACGTGCCGCATATGATATCCGGCCTTAGGCCGTTTTTTTCAAGTGTTGTCAGGACGCCCAGATGAGCGAATCCTTTGGCGCCGCCTCCCCCGAGAACTACCGCATTTTTATATTTTTTGTTCATTTTCATGTAGAGGTTTGGAGTGTTTTATCAGGTGCCAGTAAGCGGCGAGCTCCCGTTCAATGGGTTTCCTGTCGCCGAATTTATTTTTTATAATTGCGTAGAATCTCCTGTTGTGGCCTTTTTCCACCCTGTGGGCAACCTCATGGAAAAGGATGTATTCAATCAGTCTGTCCGGCAGAAATATCAGAAGTGTGTTGACGGTTATTTTCCCGTCGGTACTGCAGCTTCCCCACCTGCCTTTGAATTTTCCGAAAAGAATTTCTCCTGTTTCCACCTTCAATTCTGCAGAAAAAGCCCGTATGATTTTTTCAACATTGTCTTTGAATTCCGACTCATCCGCATATTCTTTCAGTTTCAGCGTTTTTGAAATTTCCCTCAATTCTTCAAAACGGTCCAACTGTTTTATTATCCAGTTCTTGTGATCTTCCAGCAGTCTGCGTTCTTCCGTGAATCTCAACGGCAGGACCAGACAGAGCATCCCGTTTTCAAATTCAAGGCGCGGGGATTTAACCCGTCTAAAAAATTTCTCGCATATTACCTCCCTGCCGTTCAGCGTTATTTTTTCCATATTACCCTTTAATGACTGCAAGCGGAATCATCCGCGCTATCTTTCTTGATAATCCCGCGCCTTCCACTATCTCTATCACTTCATCTATATTCTTATATGCTTCCGGCATCTCCTCCGCAAGCCCTTTACCGCTGACGCCTTTTGCCAGGATGCCGCGTCCGGCAAGTTCTCCGGCGATAGACCTGTTTCTGCCTTCTTTCACCGCCTGGTGTCTTGACATCATTCTGCCCGCTCCGTGGCAGGTGCTTCCCCACGTTTCCTCCATCGCTTTCCCGGTGCCTACGAGTATGTAGGAAGAGGTTCCCATGGTGCCGGGTATGATGACCGGCTGTCCCGTTTCTTTATACCTTTTCGGCAGTTGAGGATGCCCCTTGGGGAACGCTCTTGTCGCTCCTTTGCGGTGTACATACAGTGTTTTTTCCCTGCCGTCTACAGTGTGTTTTTCAATCTTGCAGATGTTGTGGGTTACGTCATAGACGAGGGACATCTGCATTTTTTCATACGGTGTACCGAATACCCCGGAGAAGGTCTCTCTTATCAGGTGCGTCATAATCTGCCTGTTGGCAAAGGCATAGTTTGCCGCGGCGTTCATAGCTTTGAAATACCGCCTGCCTTCTTTTGACGACACAGGCGCGCAGGCAAGCTGTCTGTCGGAAAGCTTTATGCCGTAATCCGCGGCCACCCTGCCGAATTTGTCAAGATAATCGTCACATACCTGGTATCCGAGACCTCTGCTTCCTGAATGCAGCATAATCGTGATTTGCCCGGGGAATATGCCGAAGATGTCCGCCGTCGTCTCATCATATATATCCGTAACCTGCTGGATTTCAAGGAAATGGTTGCCCGAGCCGAGCGTGCCGAGCTGGGAAGCTCCTCTTTCATAAGCCCTGTTGCCTACCGCATCAGGATCAGCTTCTTTCATTCTCCCGCCTTCCTCCGTGTTTTCAAGGTCGCCCGTTGTTCCGAACCCGTTTTTTACCGCCCATCCCGCACCCTCTGCGGCAACTTTTTCAAGGTCTTTTCTTTTCAGTTTAAGGGTGCCTGTTGAACCTACTCCGCAAGGGATGTTTGTGAACAACAGGTTTATCAGATCCTCCAGCTTATCCTTAATGTCCGGAACTGTTAAATTGCTTCTGATAAGGCGGATCCCACAGCAGATGTCGTAGCCCACAAATCCCGGGACGATGACTCCCGATTCGGCGTCAAATGCGCCGACTCCTCCGATGGGCGCCCCGTAGCCCCAGTGGACGTCAGGCATGGCAAGGCTGTATTTGACTATGCCGGGAAGTTTTGCCACGTTTATTACCTGTTCGGGGGCTTTTTCGGAAACGGCCTTGTTCAGCAATTTCTCCGAAATATAGATAATGCCCGGGACGCGCATCCCTTCCGTTCTCGGGATAAGCCACTTGTAGTCGTTAATCTTTTCTGTGGATATCATTATTTCCGGGGGACTGGAGCATATCCCAGCCTGTTTCTATGCTTTTTTTGCTAATGGCGGCAAGTTCTTTTGAAGGGAGGATTTTCTCGGCTCCGTAGTATAAGCCTGCTCTGGTAAAGGGAAAGAAATTGGCGTTTATTACGTATGCCAGCGCTCCAGCCGCTATCATATTGGCGGTCTTTATACTGCCTTCCTTTTCTGCTGTTTCGCTGGCGGGTATTTCCACTATTTTGTAGCCGGCAGAGCCGGATTTTTTAATGAGTGAGGAGTTTAAGATTAAATAAGCGTCTTTCTTTAGGTAGCTCCTTAGCATTTTGAATGATTGTTCATTCATGAATACGCCGATGTCCGTTTCCGAACTGACGGGAGAAGAGATTTTGCCGGAGGAAGAAATTACTATGGTGCAGTACACATATCCTCCGCGCATCTCGGCTCCGTATGAAGGCAGGCAGGAGACCTGCAGTTTCTGATGCATCGCGGCATATGAAATGACCTTCCCGAGAGTAAGTATTCCCTGGCCGCCCGAGCCGCCTGTAATTATTCTGACTTTTTCCATAAGATTCCTCTCTACGCGGTCTTTACGCCCACCATGCTTTTGGTTTTGCCTGGCTTATCAGGATGTTTTTGAGGAAGCTGACCGCTTTTCCCAGCCCTTCGTTAACGCTCATCAGGCTGTCCTCATGTTCTATGCTGATAGTACCGTCATAACCGGTCATTCTCAAAGTTGAAACAAAATCATTCCAGAATTCATGGCTGTGCCCGTAGCCGACGGTTCTGAAAATCCATGAACGGTTAATCTCATCAAGATACGTTTTTGTGTCAAGAACGCCGTTTACCGCGGTATTATAAATATCTATTTTGGTGTCTTTTGCGTGTACGTGGTATACGGCGCCTTTAAGTTTTTTCAGGGCGGCAAGCGGGTCTATGCCCTGCCAGAAAAGATGGCTCGGGTCAAAGTTGGCTTCGATTTCTTTTCCTGCGGCGTCCCGCAGTTTCAACAGGGTCTCTGGATTATAAACTACAAATCCCGGGTGCATCTCAAGGCATATCTGTTTCACGTTGTGGTTTTTTGCAAACTTCACTTCTTCCTTCCAATAAGGGATTACCTTCTTTTCCCACTGCCATTTTACTATCTTTGAAAAATCATCGGGCCAGGGGCAAGTTACCCAGTTGGGGTATTTTGCTTTTTCATTATCTCCCGGACAGCCGGAAAAGGTTATGATGCGGGGTATTCCGAGTTTCTCCGCCAGAAGAATCGTTTTTCTCTGGCAGTCCCTGTGCGCTTTCGCTATTGCGGAATCCGGATGCAATGGATTGCCGTGGCAGGAGAGGGCGGATATTTCCATTCCCCTTTCTGTTACGGCATCCCTGAATTTTTTCAGTGCGGACTCGCTCTTAAGGAGTTTTTCGGGATTGCAGTGTACGTTCCCGGGGTAGTTGCCAGTACCTATTTCCACGGTATCAAGCCCCAGTTCCTTTGCCCTGTTCAGCGCCTGTTCAAAACTTTTGTCGCTGAAAAGTACAAGAAAAACGCCCAATTTCATATTTACCTCTCTGTTTTAAAAAGAGTGAGATGTGAGATGATAAATGTGAAAGAATAATGCTTTTTCGTCTCACGTCTCACTTTTTACGCTTTACGTTTTTTCTCTTAAAACTTAACACATTGTCTTAAGAGTGTCAATCAAAGAAGAACGTGTTTGAAATTTCAACACAAGGAGTGTATGTTAACATGTGCCCAGTCGTGCGGTCTTCTTCAGACGGGACATTAACCCGCCGAAGCTTTAGCGAAGGCTGGGCTTGACCGCCCCGGCGAGGCGGTCTGCGTTCGGCTTCTTTCGTCGCTCTTGATAAAAAACATCAAAGCATCCGTGCCCGCTCGTTTCTCAACAGACTATCGCCCGCAGGGCGAAAGCCTGAAAGGCTCCGCTTCAGAAACCACCCGGCAGGGCATTTCAGAGCGGGTATATTATGTCGGAATTTCTGATGAGTATCAATCGTAATTCCCGTATTTTTTCCAGATATCAAGCATAAGTTTATATCTTTCAAGGGGCATTCCCGTGTAGACGCAGTTTGATGTGGAAAAGATGTATCCGTATCCCGGCATCCCCCATTGCAAAGCGTATTTCGCGGATTCTATAACCTGTTCTTGCGTGCCTGTCTGCAAGAGTCCGCAGTTTACGTTGCCTATGAGGCAAACCTTATCGCCCACAAGTTTTTTGACCTCTTTTATGTCTACTCCCGCCTGCGGGTCAATTGAATGAAGGGCGTGAGGATTTGCCTGGACAAGCTGGTCAAGTATAGGCATTATGTTCCCGTCTGTATGTTTTATCGTGTAAAAACCCATGTCGCGGTAGCCCCTGATTAATTTCGTAAGATAGGGGGTGATAAACTCGGAGAACATTGCCGGACTTAAGAATGGCCCGCTGTTAAGGCAGTAATCAGCGCATAAGGCAAAACCGTCAAGTTTTCCTTTCAGCTTTTCAGCCCGGGCGAGGGCGTCATTCACCATTGTTTCGGCTTCTTCTTTCATTTTTTGCGGTTCGTCCTGCATTCGGTAGGAGAAATCCAGCATTGTTTCACCGGAAGGGATAGAGAAGGTGGCATCCCCGTGCATCATCAGAAAATACTTGTTTCCGGAGATAGCTCTCACTTTATCTATCATCTTCAGTGTACCGTCAATGTCACCCGGTACCGAGTGCAGGAAGATTCCGCTGTGTCCAAATCTTTCCGCTGTCATTATAAAAATTTCCGCCATATCCTTTATGTGCAGTTCCTGCTCTTTTTTGCTCATCTGGTTCCACTGGTGGTATGAGCGGTGGGCCGGATGCACCTTTCCGAATTCCTCCATCGTGAGAAAAAAAACCAGTTCAAAATGCGGAACCCTGCCGGACAGAGGCTTTCTTTCCAATGCGGCGATAAACTTTTCTTTCGGCGTCAAAATGACCTCCTGTTTAGAATTGCCAAATATGGTTTCCATATATTATAACGGTTTTTCCGCCGCTTACAATACCGGTTCTGATTTTAAGATAGCCGGGAATTCTGGTATAATCAATCATTATGCTTTCATATAACTTTTTTCTTTCAAGGAAATTTGCGGGGCAGAAAAAGCGCGCTGACAGCTTCCTGTGGTTCATAAGCATCTTTTCAATAGCCGGCATTGCCATAGGGGTGGTCGCCCTGATGCTGGTAATAGGCGTCATGAACGGTTTTTCAAAGGAGCTGAAGAGGAAGATAATAGGCGCCTATCCTATTATCACTATTGAAGGGAAACCGTTTATACGGGATTACAGGCAGGTCATGGAAGATGTGTCTGCCGGCGTAGGCGAGGTTAAGGGGATATCGCCGTATATAACTACGCAGGTGATATACAAGTCTGATAAATACATGCTTGGCGGCATACTTAAGGCGGTTGACCCGGATTCCGAAGATAAGGTGACCAATATAGCAAAATTTCTCAATGAAGGGGAGCTTAAAGGATTGAATGAAGGGATAATACTCGGCAGTGAACTTGCGCAGGAGCTTGAAGTTGAATTGGGCGATAATATCTCTATAATTACCGGCGCATTTTCCATGGGCAGGCAGGTTAAGGTGGCGGGCATAGTGGAATACGGAGTTTATGCGTTTGATTCTTCCATGGGATTCATTTCTCTAAACAGCGGCGTATTCGGCCCCGTGAGTATGGTGCAGGGAATAGGCATAAGGATAGAGGACATCTATGCTTCGGAAAGGGTTGCCTCTAAAATCAGAAAAGTGATTGATGAAAAATACACGGTTTCCACATGGGTTCAGAAAAACAAGATTCTTTTTGCGGCCCTTGCGCTGGAAAGGAAAGCCATGGCGGTGATATTAGGGCTCATAGTTCTTGTGGCGTCTTTCAACATATCGTCAACGCTTATGATAACGGTTTACAGGAAAGTCAGGGAGATAGGGATTTTGCGGGCGCTGGGACTTTCTTCAAGGGACATAGAAAAGATATTCATTTATCAGGGGTTGATTCTGGGGGCGAAAGGACTTATTTTCGGGCTTGCGACGGGGGGTATGCTTGCATGGCTTTTGAAAAGATACCAGTTTATAAAACTTCCCGAGTTCGTATATGACCTGTCCCGCCTGCCGATAGAGATTTCTCTGTCCGACATATTGTGGATAACGGTATCCGTTGTTGCCATTGTGACTTTTGCGAGCGTATATCCCGCTAAACGGGCGGCGGGATTAAATCCTAACAGGGCGATAAGAAATGAGTAAATTACTGACGGCTGTTAATCTTACAAAGGAATACCCCGGCGGCGTCACGGCGCTTAAGGATGTCGGCATTGAAATAGAAAAAGGCGAAATACTGATATTGCTGGGCCCCTCGGGGTCGGGAAAAACCACGCTTATAAACCTGCTTGGGCTTCTGGATAAGCCGACGAAAGGGGAAGTTTACCTTGACAGCAGGGAGATAACGTCTTTAGGCGAGAGGGAAACCTGCGGTATAATGAACAAGACCTTCGGGTTCATATTCCAGTTTTTTTATCTTATCCCGGAACTGAACGTGGTTGAAAATGTCTTGCTGCCTTTGTGGATAAAAGAAAAGAGCTACCTGAAACTTAAATCTTATTATGAAGAGGCGGAGAGCCTGATTGCGGAGTTTAACCTGGAAAAAAGGAAAAATTCATATCCGTCACAACTGTCGGGCGGAGAGCTTCAGAGGGTTGCCATATGCAGAAGTTTGATATGCAGGCCGTCGGTAATATTTGCGGATGAGCCGACAGGAAGCATAGACAAAAAATCTTCGGAGATCTTCTACGATACGGTCAGGTCTCTTAATGAAAAAAGGGAAGTTACCTTTATAATAGGTACTCATAATGATAAGTTTTTACAATTTGCCACAAAAGTAGTATATTTAAATGAAGGAGAGATAGAAAAAACAGAGCAAATGGGCAGGGGCAAATAGAAACCTTCTCAAAAAAACAGAGAAGAGCGGCGTATAGTGTGTAGAAAAACGATTAAAATAAAATTTTTTAACTATACGCTCCACGCTATACGCTGAAAAAGGGGTAAAATCATGGGGTTGCTTATATATTTGGACGGAAAACTGGTTCCTGAAGAAGATGCAAAAGTGTCAATATTTGACCACGGTCTGCTGTATGGCGACGGGGTGTTTGAGGGCATAAGGGGCTACAACGGCAGGATATGGAAGCTGGATGAGCATCTTTTACGGCTTTATAATTCGGCAAAAGCGATAATGCTTGACGTTCCGCTCAATTTTTATGATTTGAAAAACGCTATTATTCAGACTGTCAGGGCGAACAAACTTAGAGACAGTTATATAAGGGTAGTGGTAACCAGGGGTGCGGGCGACCTGGGGCTTGATCCGAGAAAGTGCAGGGTGCCCACGCTTTTCATCATAGCGGGCACCATACAGCTTTATCCCGAGGCGCTGTATGAAAAAGGGCTTGATGTAATTACGGTAGGCACTAAAAGAAATCTGACCGAATCGGTCAGTCCTTCAATAAAATCGCTTAATTATCTGAATAATATTCTTGCCAAGATAGAAGCGAACAATGCAGGGGCGGCGGAAGGGCTTATGTTAAACCACATGGGATATGTGAGCGAATGCACCGGAGAGAACATTTTTACGGTTAGAAACAACTTTTTGTGTACGCCGCCCGTATATGCAGGGGTGCTTGAAGGCGTGACACGCAATATCGTAAAGGAAATCGCCGCAGGCATAGGGCTTAAGGTGATGGAAGAAAACATGACGAGGCATGACATATTTACGGCTGACGAGTGTTTCCTTACGGGAACCGCGGCGGAAATAGTTCCTGTCGTGTCTCTTGATAAAAGAATCATAGGCACGGGGAAGCCGGGTGAAATTACAAGAAAAATAAGAAAAGAGTTCTCCCTTATGACCATGGAAGAAGGGGTTCCAGTATACGAATAGCGGTTGATGACGCCGGCTGAAAAATACGCTCTGCACAATATTCAAGGGCGCGGATATTCGGGAGGTGTTATGTTTGAAAGATTTACGGAAAGGCTGAAGGTGCTTCTGGATTTTGCCAGGAAAGAAGCCATAAAGTTCGGCCATAACAGGATTGAGCCGGAGCATATTCTTCTTGCAATGATAGAAGATGCCCAGGGAATCGGATTTACGATTCTTCATCAGATGGGCATTGAGTTTAACAAAATGAAGCATGAAATAGAGAGCAGTATGAAGATAGGGGTCCCTGTTTATGTCGGCGAACTGCCTTTGAGCATCCAGTCTAAAAAAGTTCTTGAACTTGCTATCAAAGAGGCCCAGTTTTATACGCACAGCTACGTGGGGACCGAGCACGTTTTGCTTGGAATAATTGCCGCCGAAGATACGATCCCTTCAAAGATACTCCGCAACAACGGTATTACCCTTAAAAATGCGCGCGAGGTTTTTGAGGATTTCATTTTGAATAACAACGAGCAGAAATCGGGAGTATATGACAAATCTTATCCGACACAGCAGTATCAGAAGAGCAAGGCAACGGCTTTGCAGACCTTCGGCAGAGATCTTACCAAACTCGCACGGGATGGAAAGCTTGATCCGGTGATAGGCAGGGATAAAGAGATAGAAAGGGTAACGCAGATTTTATGCAGGAGGAAAAAGAACAATCCCGTCCTGCTTGGAGAGCCGGGAGTGGGTAAAACCGCGATTGTGGAAGGGCTTGCGCAGAAGATTGTTTCGGGCGGCGCTCCCGAGATTCTGAAAGACAAAAAACTTATAATGATAGACCTGCCCTCAATGGTTGCCGGCACAAAATACAGAGGCGAATTTGAGCAGAGAGTCAAGGTGGTGCTTGACGAGATAAAAAATTCCCGAAACATAATCATTTTTATAGACGAAATACATACTCTTGTGGGTGCGGGCGGGGCAGAGGGGGCGATAGACGCCTCAAATATATTAAAACCTCCTCTTTCGCGCGGCGAGATACAGTGCATAGGTGCTACTACTCTTGACGAATACAGAAAATACATTGAGAAAGACGGGGCTCTTGAAAGAAGATTCCAGCCGGTAATGGTCAATCCTGCCACGGTGGATGAAACCGTTGAGATTTTGAAAGGGCTTAAGGAAAAGTACGAGAGCCATCATAATCTTAAAATTTCGGACGAGGCCATTGAGGCCGCCGCAGTGATGAGCGAGAGATATATTTCAGGAAGGTTTTTGCCTGACAAAGCGATTGATTTGATAGACGAAGCGGCAAGCCGGCTAAGGCTGAAACTTTACAATCCGCCGGAAGAGATAGAAAAGTTTAACACTAAAATCAGGGAAGTCATCGTGGAAAAGGACAACGCCGAGAAGAAACATGAGTACGGTGCGGTGGCTGTTTTGAGAGACAGGGAAAGAGAACTTAAGAATAAGCTTGATTACCTCAAGGAAAACTGGAGCAAGCTAATTCCCGAAGAAAAAAGAGTTATCAGGGAAGAGAATATTGCCGAGGTTGTTTCGCAGTGGACGGGTATTCCGGTGGTACAGCTCTGCAAGAAAGAAAAGGAACGGCTTCTTGACATGGAAAAAGAGGTTCATGAAATTGTTGTGGGGCAGGATGAGGCGATTTCTGCGGTAAGCAGGGCGATAAGAAGGTCCAGGGCCGGTTTGCACGACAGGCGAAGGCCGATTGGAAGTTTTCTTTTCCTCGGTCCTACGGGCGTCGGGAAGACCCTGCTTGCAAGAGCGCTTGCAAAATTTTTGTTCGGAGACGAAAAAGCGCTGGTGCAAATAGATATGTCGGAGTATATGGAGAAGTTTTCCATCAGCAGGCTTATAGGAGCTCCTCCGGGGTATGTAGGCTATGAGGAGGGAGGCCAGATTACGGAGAGAGTGAGGAGAAGGCCTTACAGTGTAATATTGCTTGACGAGATTGAAAAAGCGCATCCCGACATTTTTAACCTCCTCCTGCAGGTTATGGAAGACGGCAACCTCACGGACAGTTTTGGCAGGAGCGTGAATTTTCAGAACACCGTTTTCATTATGACGTCAAACATAGGCAACCAGATTTTCAAAAACCATGCAGTAATAGGATTCCGGCAGGAAGGCGGGGAAGATATTCAGGATGACCTCAAAGACAAGATAATGGAGCAGGTTAAACATGCGTTCAGGCCGGAGTTTCTTAACAGGCTGGACGAGATAATAGTTTTCCATCCTCTCGTAAGAGAACATTTCTTTAGAATTGCCGAACTGGAGATTTCTTCCGTAATGGCAAGAATGAAGGAACAGCATATTTCAATCGTTGTTTCCGGAAAAGCGAAGAGTTTTCTCATAGACAGAGGTACGAGTTACGAATTCGGAGCAAGGCCTCTCAAGAGGACAATATCAAAATATCTGGAAGATCCGCTTTCGGAAGAAATACTGAAAGAAATGTATCCCAGAAATTCAACGGTTTTTGTTGATTACAAAGGGAAAAATAAACTTACCTTCAGGCTGTTGAAAAAAGGAGACGACCTTGAGAAAAATACAAATTCTGCTGTTGTTTCTGTTGCTTAGCCCGCTTGTTTCGCTTTTTGCCCAGAACCAGAACAGGATAAATTCCGTTGACATATCCGGAAATAGAAATGTGAGCAAGGAGCGCATATTGATGCTCATGAAAATGAAGCCAGGCGTGGAATTCAATGAAGAAATTTTGATAGAGGATATAAAGAAGATAGGCGAAACCGGTTTCTTTTTCAGCATAGGATATGAGAAGCAGGAGACGGAATCCGGGGTTGACATAAAGCTTCGCGTTGTTGAAAATCCCGTAATCAGGGAAATAAAATTTTCCGGAAACAAGGCGTTTAAGTCGGCAAAACTTCTGGAGTTTCTCGGCGTTAAGAAAGGAGATATACTGAATGAGGTCAAGATTTCCAGAGGCGTTGAAGAAATAAAGGTGAAATACAAAGAGAAAAAGTTCCATCTTGCGGATGTCAGGCATGAACTGGAGGATAAGGACGGAGACGTCGTCCTCAAAATAGCCGTCAGCGAAGAAGGCAGGGCGTATGTTTCATCAATAATTTTTGAAGGAAACAAGTCTTTTCCCGGCTACAGACTCCGTAAATTGATGAAGATAAAACAGAGGAAAATGCCGTTTATAAAAGGGACATTCAAGGAAGACCTCTTTGAAAAGGACATAGATAATGTAATCAATTTCTATAAAGAACAGGGTTTTGTTGACGTAAGGGCGGATAAGAAGGTGACTGCCGATGAGAAAGGCAGGACTCTTGTTCTGAACATACTACTTGATGAAGGTACGCGCTACTACCTTGGAGACGTTAATTTCAAAGGCAATCTCATTGTTGATGAAAAAGAATTGAGGGAGAAGCTGTCGCTAAAGAAAAAAGGGGAACTCTTCAGCAGGAAGAAAGCTGATGAAAATATCAGGGAGCTATCGGTTTTTTACATGAATAAAGGTTATCTGAAAGTCCGGATTAGTGAAATTCCCATAATTTCGGAAAAACAGGGCGTTGTAAATGTAACGTATTTCATTGAACCCGATG
>CAZAMK010000015.1:9040-13990 GCA_964486345.1 uncultured bacterium | reverse complement strand
AATTATATAGAGAAAGTGAATTTTGATGACGCACAGCCGGGCGGTTTCTGAAGCGGGCGTCTGAAGGAGGAGAAGACTACTCACCGGAGGGGGGAAGAGAAGACTCTTTTTCCGGCATTTCATCAACACTTCTAAGTTTGGACTGTATCTGCCGCGTCCTTGTCCCAACGAGGGTTTCTATGTCCTTGCCGGCGCCTTCTATCTTATCCTGGGCTTTTTTGAGCACCTCGCCAAACTTGTCAAACTCCCTCTTCACAGCCGTGAGTATATTCCACACCTCGCCCGTTCTCTTCTGTATGGCAAGGGTGCGGAAGCCCATGTGAAGGCTGTTAAGAAATGCCGCCAGGGTGGACGGCCCGGTGATAGTTATTTTGTAATCCCTCTGCAGGAGTTCAAACAGGCTTGTCTGCCTCACCACTTCGGCATAGAGCCCTTCAACGGGAAGGAAGAGTATGCCGAAGTCCGTCGTGTCCGGCGGGTTGATATATTTGCCGCTGATATCTTTCGCACAATTCTTTATCGTATTTTCAAGCTCTCTGTTGGCTTTCTGTATACTCTCCTGCGCTCCCTGCTCATAAGCGTCCAGAAGACGATGATAAACCTCAATGGGAAATTTGGAGTCTATAGGAAGGTATACCGGACGTTCTCCTCCCGGAAGCTTAACGGCATATTCCACGGATTCCGACGAGCCTTCCTTGACCACCACATTCCTTTCATACTGCTCCGGGGAAAGGATATTTTCAAGTATATTGCCCAGCTGAATCTCCCCGAGAATTCCTCTGGTCTTGACGTTTGACAGCACCTTCTTCAGGTCGCCGACGCCGGTTGCGAGATTCTTCATCTCGCCAAGGCCTTCGTGAACCTGCTTAAGCCGCTCGCTTACTACATTGAAAGATTCGCTCAATCTCTTTTCAAGCGTTGACTGGAGCTTTTCATCAACAGTAACTCTCATCTCTTCAAGCTTCTTTGCATTGTCATCCTGCAAGGACTGCAAACGCTTTTCCATCGTCCCGGAGAGAATCTCTCCCATGCTTCTCAAAGAACCGCTCAATTCCTCCCTGTTTTCTCTCAAGCTTTTCTGTATCTCATCCCTGTTTCTGGAAAACTCGTCCCTTATGAGAGGGTCTATTTTTCCCGTCTGATTTTCAATATCGCGCAAGCTGGCGGAGATATCGGATTTTCTGTTTCCTGACAAAATGAATTTAAGCAGAAATAAATTCAGAATAATCAACAAACCGAGCAGGATAGTTATAACCGTCAACATGTATGCCGCCCTCTCTTTTCAGCATAAGGTAACACATATTAATTCCTCGGTCAATCCTTAAGACAACTCATCTCCTGTCAAATTTTATATCAAACTCCGACGTAAGGATAGAATCTCTTGACAACATCATGGTATCATACTATTATATAAACAGCAGGGAACCTTAACTCCAAATAATTATGGCATATATTCAAGATTTCAAAGCAATTTACTTTTCAGATTATAAAGAGGTCAACCAAAACTCCAAAGGCCTTATTCTTGCTTTCGGCAAACACAACAAGGATTTATACAGAAATATTGCAAAGTTAGAAAGCAATGAATTGAGGAATCTGTTGGGAACTGACTCTTATGTTGAGCTTAAAAAACGTGCGATGAAAGAAGGTTTGGCAATTAACACCTATTGCCTTTGGTATTTGCGGAAAAGACTTAGCGAGGAAGAATCAAGAATTAGAACAGTCTCCATACAAAGAACTATTTCGCATTTTGAAAACAGCGTAATAGAGGGAGATTGTTTGGAAGTAATGAGTTCATTCCCTTCAAAATCATTTGACATGATTCTATGCGATTTGCCGTATGGCCTTACACAAAATCATTGGGACAGCCTAATTCCGCTTGATAAACTCTGGGAGCACTATGAAAGAATTATAAAAGATTATGGAGTTATTATTTTGACAGGACAGGGGCTTTTCACTGCAAAACTAATACTATCAAATCCAAGATTATTTAAATATAAGATTACATGGATTAAATCAAAACCAACTAATTTTTTGAATGCTAAAAAACAGCCATTGCGCAAGCATGAAGACATTTGTGTATTTTACAAAAAACAGCCGGCTTACAATCCTCAAATGAACAGTGGTGAGCCATATAATAAGGGTTTTAGAAAGGACCAACTCACTGGAAGTTACGGCGATTTCAAAACTGTTGAGGTGAAAAGTAACGGCAAAAGATATCCTACCGACGTAGTTTATTTTAAAACAGCAGAAAGCGAAGGCCAAGTGTATCATCCAACCCAAAAACCGGTGGAACTGGGACGTTATCTAATTCGCACATTCACTAAAGAGGGCGATATTGTGCTGGATAACGCCTGTGGAAGCGGCAGTTTTCTTGTTTCTGCCGTTTTAGAAGGAAGAAAGTATGTAGGAATAGAGAAAAATCAGGAAGTTTATCTCTTCAAGAAACAACGCGTTGACTATATTGAAGTTTGCAGGAGAAGAATTAAGGAAGCCGAGGTTCAGTTCAAAAATAATAGCATTAAACTCTTCTAAATTCCTTCAAATTTTTCTTCTTTTAGAATTTCCCTTGCTTTCTGTAATTCGTCCTCGGTCAATTCTCCCCTATTTTTTAACCATCTCAATAAGTGAAAGTACTGATTTGAATGAAGAATTGGTTTAATGATCTTATCAAGACCTGTTTCTTTCTTGATAAACAACAAATGTTTCTCTCCAAGAACGCCGCGTCCCATAAGATCATAAGCTATTCTCATTGCGTCAACAGACGTTAAGTTGAAATCGCCCTGACGTTCACTGTCTTTCTCAATGTCTGACCGCTCAATAGTCAATAAGTCTTCAATTTTTCCCAAGCCATTAAGATTTCGGTTATAAAATTCTATTTCCTGCCCTCGATAGGTAAACCAAGTTCTTCCCTGTTCAGTCAAAGAACCGCGTGGCAGATAAACGCCTTCACACAAGACTCTTTGTTTGGATACCCAACCGCATACGTAGAGTCTCCATTTTTTCTGCCTTGTGGTTCCCGGAAGTTTGCGATTCGCTGGCGTTTCCAGATGAGTCATTAAGAAAATATCTGCATCCAATTTTTCATCGTAAATCTGGCGCGCGAAAAAATTATGTTTTGCTTCCCGAACAATACCATCATTACTTTCATATTCCTCTTTGAATGGAAGTGTACCGCCGCGGCACTTTACGTCAACTTTTACGCCAGACGGCAAAAAAATATCATAACCGATACTTTGATTTTCAGAGTTAAATTCCGGTATCTGAAGCATGTTTCGTATTACTATTTCTGCCAATGCGCCAAAACCCTGTTCTTCCGAACTGCCTCTTTCTGCGCCGGTCAAATTTTGACTGACAGCGATGTATTCGGCAGCTCTATTCCTCAACTCAAAACCAGCTTTGTCTGTGAGTGTAAGTATAATCGGTTTTGGATGGCAATATCTATACATATGTCAAATATCCTTAAAGAATTCGGAGATTCTCTGACCAAGAGCTTCAGTGATTTTTCCGATATTTTTCAGAGTGATATTTTTTTCTGCCCTTTCAATCATGCCAATATATGTACGATGAACTCCAGTAAGAGAAGCCAATTCCTCTTGAGATAAACCAAGTTTGATTCTTTCTTCACGCAATTTTCTTCCGAATTTTGTTAGAATCTCGTTTTTCATAATTGATAACTTTAGTATATACATTTACTAAATTCTGTCCACATACTATAGTTAGCGTGATATATTTATAATATCCTTTACCTTAAAAGCTGATCCAATGATAATTAATTCGGAAACAATATGTTTCTCCCTACTCAACCCTGAAACAAATTCATGGTAGGCTCTTGCCCGCCCCTCCTACGCCAAGGTTATTTAGGACAAACCCAAATAAAAATGGAAATCAGTCCACTTTTAATTTTTAAATGACAAATTTTATTTACGCAATTGACAAAAACAATTTTTCGGAGTATAATAAAGTTAACATGGTAAACTTAAATAAAAAATTTTTTACGACCGGAGATATAGCCCGCATATTCGGGGTAAGCAGGATATCCGCATATAAATGGGTTGTAAGCGGAAAAGTAAAATCGTTTAAAATACCAGGCGGAAGATATAAGATAACAAAAAAAGACCTCGTTGATTTCATAAAGAAAAGCGGGATGGACGCGAGAGTTGCGGGCACAATTCAGCAGGAAGACATAAAGATACTTATAGTGGACGACCAGAAGCTGATTATACAGACCGTCAGGGATTATATGGAAAAAATCCATCCCTCATGGCATATAAGCTCCGCCTCGGACGGCTTTGAGGCGGGCAGGATGGTGTCCATGATGAGTCCTGACATAGTTATCCTTGACCTTTTCCTCCCGGGCATCAACGGTTTCAGCCTCTGCAAGAACATCAAAAACGACCCTCACACGAAGAATGTAGCAATTATAGTCATCACGGGCTACCCAACGGATGAGAATATCCGCAAGGCGAAGGAATCCGGAGCGGACGCCGTCCTTCCAAAACCTTTTGAACTGCAGGAACTTGAAAAACTTATCCTGAAATCCCTCCCCTAACCGTAGAGAAAACTTGCGTTTCTGTTATACAATTGCTATACAATAGTTATACGGTGGATATACTATAGTTTAACGCAAACAAAGTTTCTTCTTGTTTGCATATACCGGGAACGAAGTTCCTGTATAACGATTGTTTTTATGTGCGTGAAGTATGGAAACATTTTTCCGGTTTAAATTCCAAAATATAGTGAGGTCCCGACTGACAAAAACAGACGGCCTTTGTCGGGATCCCGATGCATTTTATTCGGGACAACGAAGACGTATGTAAAAAATACGTCGAGACAGCCGATAAAAACGAGAAAGTTTATTCCGGTTTCAGTTTGCGCATAGAGGGAAGCAGCAAGGAAGAGGCGAGGAGGCGTATATGCGTAAAGAGGAACCGTATTGCCCGCTTTCAATTC
>CAZAMK010000015.1:0-8940 GCA_964486345.1 uncultured bacterium | reverse complement strand
ATCATAAACAACCCGGTTGACACCCTTCACCTCGTTGACAATGCGGTTGGATATGACGCCGAGAATTTCGTACGGAACCTTTACCCAGTCGGCGGTCATGCCGTCGGAACTCTTCACTATTCGCAGGGCTATGACATTTTCGTACGTCCTCTTGTCGCCCATTACACCGACGCTCTTTACGGGAAGAAGGACGGCAAAAGCCTGCCAGACCTCTCCGTAAAGCTCCGAACGCTTCATCTCATCCATTACTATGCTGTCCGCCTCACGGAGAATGTCAAGACGGTTTTCATCCACACTTCCTATAATCCTGACGGCAAGCCCGGGCCCGGGAAAGGGATGCCGGTTTACAATGAAATCCGGAAGTTTCAGCTCCCTGCCGAGCTGTCTGACTTCATCCTTGAAAAGAAACCTGAACGGCTCAACGAGTGAAAGCTTGAGCTTCTCCGGCAGTCCGCCGACGTTATGGTGCGTCTTTATTACGGCAGAAGGGCCGCCGAAGGGAGAAACACTTTCAATTACGTCCGGGTAAAGAGTGCCCTGGGCAAGAAACTTTGCGCCGAATTTCCGGGCTTCTTTTTCAAATATATTGATAAAGGCGCCGCCGATTATTTTTCTTTTTTTCTCCGGGTCGGCAACGCCTTTAAGCCTTTTGATAAAAAGGTTTCCAGCGTCAACGTATTTCAGGTTAATTCTTTTCCTGAAAGTCTTCACGATTTTTTCCGCCTCTCCTTTCCTCAAAACTCCGTTGTTAACAAAAACGCTCAAAGATTTTTTGCCGCATGCCCTGTGCAAAATGACGGCGAGGCAGGCGGAATCAACGCCGCCGCTCATTCCGCATATAATTTTTTCGGAACCGACCTTCTCACGTATTTCTCTTTCTGTCTTTTCAAGCATGGATTCCGGATTCCACTGCGGTTTGAAGCCGCATATCCCGTAAAGGAAGTTTTTGAGAATTGAGTTCCCTTCTCTCGTATGTACGACTTCAGGATGAAACTGCAAGGCATGTATTCTGCCATCGGCACTGCGCATAGCCGCTATTTCCGTATTCTGCGTCCTGCCTGTTGCTGTGAATTCCCGAGGGAGTTTTTTTACGTAATCCCAGTGGCTCATCCATACCACGGTCTCTTTTTCAACGCCGCTGAAGATTTTTTCGTTTCTATCCGGATAAAAGAACGTCTCGCCGTATTCGCGGCGTTTCCCGGGAGCCACCTTGCCTCCGAAACATTCTGCAAGCAGCTGCATGCCGTAACATACGCCAAGTATACAGAACTTGCCGAATATTCTTTCATCAAAATCAATGCCGCCGTCAAGGTGCACATGCCCCGGACCGCCGGAGAGGATAACAGCCTTTACACCCTTCGCTTCCAGCACAGCGGCAGTAACGGTGCAGGGAAAAATTTCGCAGTAAATTCTCAACTCCCTGACTCTGCGGGCAATCAACTGTGTGTACTGGGAACCGAAATCAATTATCGCAACCATGTTTTATCCTTTTTCTTTAAGATGCTCACCGGCCGCCCGCTTTATTATCCAAAGAAGCTTTTATGAAGGCGGCAAAAAGCGGATGCGCCTTGAACGGCTTTGATTTAAATTCAGGGTGGAACTGGGTCGCCACAAAAAACGGATGAGTCTTGACGTCAAGTTCAAGTATCTCAAGAAGATTCTGTCCGGCGTATCTTCCGGCGAAAACTATACCGTGCTTTTTAAAAATATCCCTGTATCTGTTGTTGAACTCATATCTGTGGCGGTGCCTTTCATGGACTACTTCTTTTTTATATGCATCATATGAATGCGTGCCTTTTTTCAGGATGCATGGATACGCGCCTAAACGCATTGTACCGCCCATCTTCTTAACGCCCCTCTGTTCCTTCAGAAGGGAAATGACGGGATGTTTTGTTTTCGTATGGAACTCCGTGCTGGAAGCATTCTTCAGCCCGCATACGTCCCTTGCGATTTCTATTGCGGAGCATTGCATCCCAAGGCATATGCCGAAAAAGGGTATCTTATTTTCACGTACGTATTTTATAGCGGATACCATGCCTTCTATACCCCGTATCCCGAACCCCCCCGGCAGTATAACGCCCGAAACTCCTTCCATAACGGAATCCGCACCTTTTTCTTCTATGGCTTCAGAGTCTATCTTTTTATATACAACCTTTGTTTTATTCGCTATCCCGCCGTGTATTAGCGCTTCATATATGGATTTGTAGGAATCCTGGAGCTTTACGTACTTGCCCACAACTCCTATGACAACTTCATTTTCCGCTTCCCTGAACGTGGACACTATATCTCTCCACTTTTTAAGGTCCCTGCCTTTCTGATGTTTCAGGCCGAGATAATTGAGAATTATGGCGTCAAGATTCTGCTGGGAGAAAATAAGGGGTATCTCATATATCTGGTCGGTGTCAATCGCTTCTATTACGGCTTCTTTTCTTACGTTGCAGAACAACGCTATTTTTTCTTTTATCTCTTCGTTCAGTCTTTTTTCGGTGCGGCATAAAAGAATCTTCGGCTGTATGCCTATCTCCCGGAGCCGCCCAACACTGTGCTGTGTCGGTTTTGTCTTCAGTTCTCCGGCGGCACCTATGTAAGGGATAAGGGTAAGGTGGATATGCAGAGTATCCTTCTCTGCCGCCTGCACGTGCATCTGGCGTACGGCTTCAAGAAAGGGCAGGCTCTCAATGTCGCCGACGGTTCCGCCTATCTCCGTTATAACGACATCAACCCCTTCCGCAACGGCATTGATGCGCTCTTTTATTTCGTTGGTCACGTGCGGAACCACCTGCACAGTTTTGCCCAGGTATAAACCCTCTCTTTCCTTGGCAAGAACAGAGTTGTACACCTGCCCGCTCGTCGTATTGTTCTTGCGCGTCATGCGGGCGTTTGTAAACCTCTCGTAATGCCCGAGGTCAAGGTCTGTTTCCGCTCCGTCTTCCGTAACATACACCTCGCCGTGCTGGAACGGACTCATCGTCCCTGGATCCACATTCAGGTAAGGATCAAGTTTCAGGAGCGCAACCTTATATCCCTGCGCTTCCAACAGTGCCCCGATTGAGGCGGAAGCGATACCCTTTCCGAGAGAAGAAACGACTCCGCCCGTTACGAATATGAATTTTTTCATGTTTTTCCCCCGCCGTCAGTCATATTTACTCATAGGTTGAATAATAATAAGGCGTAAACGCTTCAAATTCCCCTGCGCACGTATCTACCAGTTTGTAGCCGGCGGCAATGCCGTGTTTCTCCCTCATCAGCCTTATTTCCTTCTCATTCTTCCTGCCGGTCAGGACAGCTATCTGCCTGTCCGAAAAACCATATTCTTTTGCCTTTTTGAGAACGGCGCGCGGAATTTTCCTGCCCCTGTACTTCTTTACCACCGCCTCGCAGTCCGCAATCTCCTTCAGGTTGTATAAAAACCACCTGTCAATTTTTGAAAGAACCGCTATTTCATCTATGGAAAGCCCCTCGTTAAATCCCTTCTTTATGTAAAAAAGCCGGTTCGGTCCGGGCCTGCTTATGCCTTCGGAAGTCTCAAGAGGAAGAAGGATATCCTCAAAACCCGAAAATTTCTCTTCAAGGCTCCTCAACGCCTTGTTCAATGCTTCCCTGAACGTCCTGCCGATAGACATGACTTCTCCCACCGATTTCATGGATATCGTCAGATAAGGTTCAGAGAGAGGGAATTTTTCAAAATTAAATTTCGGTATCTTCACAACATGAAGGGGTTTTTCTGGTAATATCGTTTGGTATCTCATCCAGAGTGTATCCCACAGCGAGTTTTGCCGCAATCTTGGCTATGGGAAACCCCGTCGCCTTGGATGCAAGCGCCGAACTCCTTGAAACCCTCGGGTTCATTTCTATCACAACCATTTCGCCGTCTGCCGGATTCACCGCAAACTGGATGTTTGACCCTCCTGTCTCAACGCCTATCTCTTCCATTATCCTTATTGCCGCAGACCTCATCGTCTGATATTCCCTGTCCGTGAGCGTCTGCACGGGCGCAACCGTGATGCTGTCCCCCGTATGTACGCCCATCGGGTCAAAATTTTCAATGGAACATATGACAACTGCATTACCCTTTCTGTCCCGCATAACTTCAAGTTCATACTCTTTCCATCCGAGAACGGACTGTTCAACGAGTATCTCGCTTACGGGGCTCAACTTAAGCCCCGCATCCGCAAGCTCTTTAAATTCCTGTATATTGTAAGCAATGCTCCCTCCGGTACCGCCGAGAGTAAAACCCGGCCTGATAATCAGCGGGAAACCGAGCCTGCCCGCGATGCCCAGCGCATCGTCAAGGTTATAAGCCACGCCGCTTGCGGGAACTTTTAACCCCGTCTTTTCCACGGTCTCCTTGAATAAAGCCCTGTCCTCGGCCTTCCTTATTGCTTCGTAATTGGCGCCTATAACCTCAACGCCGTATTTTTCAAGAATACCAGACTCGGCAAGTTGGACGGTAAGGTTCAGTGCCGTCTGCCCTCCGAGGGTAGGCAGAAGGACGTCCGGCCTTTCCCTTTCTATTATCTTCTCCAGTATCTCCGGAACGAGAGGTTCAAGATATGTCCTGTCAGCCATATCGGGGTCGGTCATTATTGTTGCGGGATTGCTGTTTACAAGCACAACGATATACCCTTCCTCCCTCAACGCCTTGCACGCCTGCGAGCCGGAATAATCAAACTCGCACGCCTGTCCTATCACGATAGGGCCGGAGCCTATCAGCATTATCTTCTTTATGTCTGTTCTCTTTCCCATATTTCCGGATATGATTTCATCCGTAGAGTTTCGCGATAGTCCGCCAAAGTTTTAGTGGCGGATTGGCTTGCCGTCTCACCCTCCGGCGAACTCAATCCGGTTCCTCCCTGCCTGCAGAAAATCAACACTTACTTCAACGTCGTGCGAAAACTGTCTTTCTTCATAATCAATTGCACAAACCTGTCAAAAAGATACACCGCATCTGAAGGGCCCGGCGCGTGTTCGGGATGAAACTGGACTGCAAAAACCGGGAGCTTCTTATGCGCAATCCCCTCAAGCGTGTTATCGTTAAGATTGATATGCGTCGTCTCAATATCGTTTTTGTCCAGCGTGTCCATATCCACGCAGAAAGAATGATTCTGAACCGTTATGTATATCCTTCCCGTACTTAAATCTTTCACGGGATGATTGGCGCCGTGATGCCCAAATTTGAGTTTGTAAGTTTTCCCTCCGAAAACCTGCGCTATCAGCTGTATCCCGAAGCATATGCCGAAAACAGGATATCTCTCTATGAGATTTGAAAGGTTTTTTACAGCGTAAGGCACTGCGGCCGGGTCGCCCGGCCCGTTGGAGACAAGTATGCCGTCGGGTGTTTCTTTCACGATATCCTGCCAAGGCGTACCTGCCGGCATAACCAGAACCTTCATACCCCGTTCGGAAAGCAGTCGCAGAATATTGTATTTGACGCCGCAGTCAAGTACAACAATCTTGCGGCTTCCTTCCTTTGACCAGAAATAAGGCTTGTTTCTTACAACTTCTTTCACAAGGTCCACGCCGGAGATATCCCGGGATTTATTCACCTTCTCAACCATCTTCTTTACATTGTTCCTGCCCGTGAAAATACCGGCTTTGACCGCACCTTTTTCTCTCAACATAACAGTCAGCCGCCTTGTGTCAATCCCCTCTATGCCTGTCACCCCGTGTTCGTAAAGAAGAACGTCCAGCGGTTTTACGGCGCGCCAACTGCTGTAAATCTTACTGCGCTCCTTGACAACAAAACCTTCGGCATGCACCTTGCCTGATTCAACATCTTCCTCCGTAACTCCGTAATTGCCGATAAGAGGATAGGTCATAACGACTATCTGCCCTTTATATGACGGGTCGTAGAGAATTTCCTGGTATCCTGTCATGCTTGTGTTGAATATAAGCTCACCGAAGCTCTCTCCCGACGCTCCGAAAGACTCTCCTTTAAAAATCGTACCGTCTTCAATAACAAGACATGCTTCCATTTAACGGCCTTTTCTCCTTGAAATAACCGGTGCAGTCCCACAGCACTTTTTCCCTCCGAACTCAAACTGTTCTTTGCCTTTGAAGCCGGATTCTTTTACTACGTAATTTCCGGTAAAACATGCCGTGCAGAACTCGCCGGGCGGCAGGCATATTGAAGCGAGCATCCCTTCAATGCTCAAGTAGTACAGCCCGTCAACCCCTATGGTTTCGGCTATTTTTTCCACGGGCTCCTTTCCGGCTATCAGTTCTTTTGACGAGGGAAAGTCAATCCCGTAAAAGCATGGATGCCTTATGGGCGGACAACTTACCGCCATGAATATTTTCTTCGCGCCTGCGTCCCTCAAGGTTTTTATCCTGAAGCGGCTCGTGGTACCTCTCACTATGGAATCCTCAAAAACTATTATGGACCGGCCTTTGACAACCTCTCTTATAGGGTTCAGTTTTATCTTCACGCCCATTTCCCTGGATGTCTGGAAAGGCTGTATGAACGTCCTTCCGATGTAATGGTTCCTTACTATGCCCATCTCAAAAGGTATTTTCCTTTTCTGTGCAAAACCCAGGGCCGATATATTTCCTGAATCCGGTATGGGGACAACCATGTCTCCGTCATACGGAAATTCCTTTGCCAGCCTCTCGCCGAATTTCTTTCTCGCATAATAAACACTTTCCCCGAAAATCCTGCTGTCAGGCCTTGCAAAATAAATGAATTCAAAAATGCATCTTGATATTTTAGCGGGCGGAAGATACGAACTTTTAAGCCCACCTTTATTTATTGAAAGTATCTCCCCCGCAGAAAGCTCCCTTATATACTCGGCCCCCGCAAGGTCAAATGCACAGCTCTCGGAAGCGACAACATAACCCCCGTCAAGCTTTCCGAGGCAGAGAGGCCTGAAGCCCCACGGATCCTTCACCGCGATAAGCCCCTCCGGAGTGAATATGGCAAGTGAAAAAGCGCCTTTTAATTTTGAAAGGGCATCTGTCAGCTTATCATGGAAGTTTGTCTCGCCGGACATCGTTATCAGATGCATAAGGACTTCGGTATCAAGAGTGGTTTGGAAAATGCTCCCCTTCTTTTCAAGTTGTTCCCTCAAAACCGCACTGTTGACCAGATTGCCGTTGTGTGCAATCGCGTAGTTTTTACCCCTGTATTCCGCAAAAAACGGCTGTACGTTCTTGGCGGATGAACTTCCTGTTGTTGAATACCTCACATGCCCTATCCCGAAATTCCCTTTCAATTGTTTGAATCCGCCGTCCCGGAAAACCTCCGGAACAACGCCCATCCCCCTTTTCATATTTACGCGCCTGCCGTCCGAGACGACAATCCCGCACGATTCCTGCCCCCTGTGCTGGAGGGAGAAAAGGGAAAGGTACAGTATTTCCGCGGCCTTTTTGTTGTTCCATACCCCTGCTATCCCGCAGTTTTCTTTTATCTCTTCCATTTCCCCTCTTTTATACGGCATATATACAATAGTTATACGATTGATATACAATGGTTATACAATCGTTTAACGCAAACGAAGTTTGCATATAACAGGAACAAATGTCCTGTATAATATCTACTTTTTACTTTATATACTCCACTATATTCCTGAAAAACCTGCAGCCGTATCCGTACTCTTCTCCATCTTCATCCTCACCCGAGTCAGGATAAAAACACTTCAGCAAAGCCCTTTCCGGATGCGGCATCATCCCGACGATAAGCCCGCTTGCGCTTGTCAGTCCGGCTATGGCTCCGGTTGAACCGTTGGGATTGTGCGGGTACTCCGCTTGTCCTCCGTCCGGAGAACAGTATCTGAAAAAAAACAGCCTGTCATCCTCTATTTTTTTAAGCGTCGCATCGCCGTCAACCGTAAATTTCCCTTCCGCGTGTGCAACGGGTAGTTTTATCACAGGTGGAAAACCTTTTAGAAAAGGAGATGCGTTTTTCTCCGTCTTGAGATAAACCCATCTATCCTCAAACCTTGCCGAGTCGTTCCAGCCGAGAGTAACGGCCTGTTTTCCCTGCCACGGCAGAAGCCCCGCCTTGACCAGTACCTGAAAACCGTTGCATATGCCTATGAGCGGCTTTTTCGCCCCGATAAACCGATCTATATCCTCGCCCATGTTGTGCTTTATCTCGTTTACAAGCACCTTGCCGGCGGATATGTCATCCCCGTAAGAGAAACCGCCGGGTATGACAAGCGCCTGATAATCGCTTAGCTTCTTTTCCCCTCTCTTAATCCTGTTTATGTGAACCCTTTCCGGTTCAGCGCCGGCAAGCCTGAACGCCCATTCCGTCTCATTATCGCAGTTGGTTCCTGCCACACGCAGTATCAAAACCCTCGGCTTTACCATTGTAATCCTGACCTCCACGCCTTTTCCGCCTCTTCCACGGAGAGAGAAAAAAGTCCCTCTCCCCCGTAAAAAACCTTTATTTCCCCGTTCGGGGCAACACTGCCTATTAACGATACATTTTTGCCCATCCTCTTTTCAAAATCTTCCTGCCGCTGCCGTTCAACCTCAACAATAAACCTACCCTGGCTTTCTGAAAATAGCAGAGTCTCAGGAGCGACGTCGTCTGAAATCATCCGGTCAAGAAAAACCTCCGCTCCACTGCCGCCTGCCGCCGCCATCTCTGACAGCGCGATAATGAAACCGCCGTCAGAACAGTCATGGCAGGATTTAACCATTCCCTCTTCAATGCAGGCGTGGAGCTTTCTCATCATGGGAAGCGTCTTTGAAGGAACCGGTTCGGGAACTTCCCCGCCTTCTATCCCGAAAACCTCATAGTATCTGGAACCGCCCATCTCCTTGCGCGTCTTTCCGCATATATAAAGGGGATTTCCGCTCCCTTTGAAACCTGAAGAAACAATTTTTCTGATGTCGGCGACAATGCCGACCGCCGAAATAAGCAGTGTGCCGGGGATGGAAGTTTCAACGCCTGTTTTTACGTCAACAAAGAAATTGTTCAGGCTGTCCTTTCCC
>CAZAMK010000014.1:9784-14159 GCA_964486345.1 uncultured bacterium | reverse complement strand
ACTGATTATGTTATAATAAGCCTTTAAAAAGTAAGGGGGATTTCAATGAGAATTGTTGTGTGCATAAAACAGGTTCCGGATACCTTTGAGGTCAAAATAGACCCGGAAACCAAGAGGATTGTGAGAGAAGGAGTGGAGAGCATTATAAATCCTTATGACAACTATGCGATAGAAGAAGCGGTGAGGATTAAGGAAAGGTTCGGCGGAACGGTGACTGCTATATCCATGGGGCCGCCGCAGGCCGAGAAGGCGTTAAGGGATACCATTGCGATGGGAGCCGACGACGCAATCCTTTTGAGCGACAGGCAGTTTGCCGGAAGCGACACTCTGGCCACTTCCTACATATTGAGTTGTGCTATCAGGAAGATGGGTGATGTTGACGTTATAGTATGCGGCAGGGAGACGCTTGACGGAAGCACCGGACAGGTAGGCCCGGAGATTGCCAATCATATTTCAATCCCGTACGTAACCTACGTGAGCAAAATTACCAACATATCAGACGGAGTTATGGAGTGCACGCGCCTGATGGAAGACCATTATGAAGAACTGAAGGCAAAACTGCCGGTCCTCATTACGGTTATAAAAGAGATAAACCAGCCGCGAATTCCGTCGCTAAAGGGCATGATGAAGGCAAAGAAGGCGCAGATTAATCTCTGGCAGTGCGGAAACGTGGAAGGAGAACCCTGCCATTTTGGGCAGGACGGTTCTCCAACAAGAGTCGCGGACGTATGGACGGAACAGATGCAGAAATCGGGCAGAAAAGTTGAAGGGGATGCGGAGGAGCTTGCCTCCGCCCTTATGAACGAACTTAAAAACCTGGGAGTTTTGTAAAATGGCGCAGATTAAGATATTTCACGATAAGTGCACGCTGTGCAAACAATGTATTGACGAATGCCCTTTTGCGGCTATAGAGATAAAAGACAGGAAACTCTATATCAATGAAAACTGCACCCTGTGCGGGCTTTGCGTTAAAGTATGTCCGGAAAACGCTCTTGAAAAAGAGGAGAAAGCCGATTTTAAAACAGACCTCAACCTCTATAAAGGCATCTGGTTTTTCGCGGAAAGCAGGGATGGGAAATTATCTCATGCCGCCTACGAGATGCTCTACGCCGCGCTAAAACTTAAAAAAGACCTCGGCGAGCCGGTTGCGGGAGTTCTCATAGGAAGCAATGTAGCCGGACTTGCCGGCGAACTCGGCAAGCGCGGGGCGGACAAGGTGTACGCGGTGGAAGGGCCTGAACTGGAGCATTTTCAGGAAGAATCTTACTCTTTGGCTATGGCGCAGGTTGTCTCCAAATACCTGCCCAACATCGTTCTTGCCGCCGCCACAATGATAGGACGCTCTTTCATCCCTTCCGTTGCGGCAAAAGTCAGGACGGGGCTTACGGCGGACTGCACCGACATAGGAATTGACGGCGAGACAAAACTGCTTCTGCAAACAAGGCCCACCTTCGGCGGAAACCTCATGGCGAGAATCGTATGTAAGAACCACAGGCCGCAGATGGCAACCATAAGGCCCAAGATTTTTGACGAGGCGCCGGTTATCAGCAGTGACGGCAATCCCGAGGTCATAAAGGAGAAGTTTGACACTTCAGGCCTTAAGAACATGGTTCAGATTATCGGAAAAGAGAAGGTTGAAAATACCGTGGACCTGCAGGAAGCGGAGGTAATTGTTTCTGGGGGAAGAGGCATAAGAGACCCCAAAAACTTTGCGATGATAAAAGAACTTGCGGATGCTCTCGGGGGAGCCGTAGGGGCTTCAAGAGCCGCGGTTGATTCAGGATGGATACCGTATCCGCACCAGGTAGGACAGACGGGGAAGACCGTCAAGCCGAAAATATATATCGCCTGCGGAATTTCAGGCGCAATTCAGCACCTTGCAGGGATGCAGACGTCGGACTATATCATTGCGATAAACAAAGACCCGGGCGCTCCGATATTCAGGGTTGCCAATCTGGGGCTGGTAGGGGACATATTTGAGGTTGTGCCCGCTTTGATAAAAAAGATAAAGGAGCAGAAAGGATAAAAGAGAGCGGGGTCAGGGACTCAGGAATCGGGGCTCGGGAGAAACAAAAAAAGATTTAAAGCTTTTCACGAATCCCGAACCTCGGAATCCAGACCCCGAGATTTAAAGGGGGAAAATAAAATGGATATGGGCATGATTTACGCATTAACGGGGGCGGCGCTTGCAGTCTTTTTGTGCGGAACCGGCTCAAGCATAGGCATTGGTTATGCGGGAGCGGAAGCAAACGGGGTATTGTCAGAAGAGCCGGACAAATTCGGCATTATGCTTCTACTTGTTGCCCTACCCGGAACGCAGGGGATATACGGGTTTCTTACCGGATTCCTCGTCCTGATGAAGGTTGGGATCCTAGGAGGAACGGCAATGGCTGTCAGCTCCGTTCAGGGAATACAGATTCTCGTCGCCTGTCTTCCCATAGCAATATCCGGGCTTTTTTCCGCCATACACCAGGGCAAGGTTTGCGCCGCTGGGATAGCGGTTGCCTCAAAGCATCCGGAAGCCAGCATGAAAGCGTTGGTCTACGGAGCAATGGTTGAGACATACGCGGTTCTGGCGCTTGTCGTTTCAATTTTTCTCCTGCTGGCGGTCAAGCTGTAAAAAAACCATCACCCCTCACCCTCCCCTCTCCCCCAAGGGTAGAGGGAAAGAATAAAAAGGGAAAGCATGGACAAACTTATAAAAAAAGTTATAGAGGACGCCGAAAAAAAGGCGAAAGGGATAATCGGCAAAGCAAAAGAGACGCTTAACGAAAAATTTACCGCCGAGAAAGAAAAGATAGAGAAAGAATATGAGGTGAAACTCTTTTCTGCCAAAGCGAGGATAGACAGGGAAAACGAAATAAAATTTTCCCGTTTCCGTATGGAAAAAGAGCAGGAGCTTCTTGCCCTAAAAAATTCTTTTATAGAAGAGGTTTTGAAAGCCCAAGAAAGGAAGTTCAACGAATACTTAAATAAAAACATGAAAGATATCATTATCTCCGCCTGCAGAGACCTCGGGGGAAAAAACTACACGGTGAAGATTCCGGAATCTGCCGGAGATATGGCGGAAATAAAAGATGTAAAGATGGAGAAGGATAAAATGCTTCGTGACGCTTTTGTCATCTCGGCTGAAAAGTGGAGCATTGTATTCAACTGGGAACATATAAGGGTTATGATGGAAGATGAACTGAAGGAAAAAGCGGGGAAATATCTTTTCAACGTAAAAAATGGATAAAAAAACGCAGGACATTGAAAAACTGGCTGCGGAAGCTAAAAAGTGCATGAAATGCGGGCTGTCCAAATCCAGGAACAATGTGGTTTTCGGCAAAGGCAATCCTTCATCCGGCATCCTTCTCGTGGGAGAAGCCCCGGGATACAACGAGGACATGCGGGGAGTCCCTTTCTGCGGAAAGGCGGGAGACGTGCTTGACATCCTGCTTGCTTCGGTGGGAATGAAGAGAGAGGACGTTTACATAACCAATATAATAAAATGCAGGCCTCCCCAAAACAGAGATCCTGAACCCGTTGAGATAGAATCCTGCGGGGAGTATCTTGAAAAGCAGATAGAGCTCATCAAACCCCGCGTCATCGGCTGTCTCGGAAGACATTCCTTAAGGTATTTCATGGACAGATTTTCTTTTAACGTCAGCGGAACCATAACCACGCTCCACGGAAAAGTCTTTGAACACTCCGATGATATCTTCAGCGGGATAAAAGTTGTCGCACTGTACCATCCTGCCGTGGCGGTATACGACCCGGGCAAGATAGATATCCTTAAAAACGACTTTAAGATTTTTGCTGAAGCGTGAAAAAAATGGATACATTAGCGGTGAGCGGAAAAATCAAGTCGCTTGAGAAGAAATTCCTGACTGCCGCGGAGATTGTTAAACTTGTGCAGGCAAAAACCTTCGGCGAATTCATGGGAATGCTTTCCGGTTCGCATTATCAACCGCCGCAGAATATCTCCGAGATTGAAGAACTCTCCGGATTTTTTGAAAACGCTTCGGTTCTTTTGATTGAAGAAATGCGAAAGAACTTATCTCCCGCTCTATACAGGTATTTTCTTCTGAAATACGATTTCCATAACCTTAAAATAATCTCCGTTATGCAGGATACTGCAAAGGCGGAAAGAAATTATTCGGCGCTCTCCATGGTTGATTATTTCACGATAAAGGAGGCCTTTCAGAGCAAAAACTATAAAGACATACCGGCTTATCTTAAACCGGCTCTCTCCGCCGTATCGGTCATGCAGGATAAAGAAGATATCTCCATTCACCTGAAAAAAGCTTACCTCAAAACAGCCGCCGGCCTGCTTAAAGGATTTGACTCCGGATTCATTGATGATTACCTGCGCATTGAGACGGACTTTGCCAAT
>CAZAMK010000014.1:5826-9774 GCA_964486345.1 uncultured bacterium | reverse complement strand
CTACATTTATCCAGCAGGATATGGCGGATACTGGAAAGGGCGGCGCAGAGATATTCATAGAAGGCGGAAAGATACGGAAAGAAAAATTTTCAGCCGGAGAAATTTTATGGGACGCCGTAAATTCAGCATACAAAGGTACGGTTACAACTCCCGTTACCGCAGAAGATTACGACATTGAAAGGTATAAAGCGCTGATAAATCATATAAAATCGGGAAGAGTGTTTCCTTCAGGGATTGAAACCATTTTCGCTTATTTTGCGGGGCGGCAGATTGAGATGGATAACATAAGGCGGCTCGCAGAAGGAAAGTTTTATAATGCGAGTCCCGATGTTTTGACGCAGTGGGTTATTCCGCCCTACCAGTATGTGTAAAATAACAAAAGCGGCGTAGAGCGGGTAGCGTAGAGCGTATAGGAAAAACCAAAGGTATTTAACTAAACGCTGAACGCTCCACGCTATACGCTTGTTTTTAGAGGAGAAAATGACGTCAAAAGAAAGAGTAAAGAGAGCAATATTGTTTCAGAAACCGGACAGGATTCCGTGGTCCCTGCCTGAAAAGTGGGGGACGGACATTATTGAAGTGGGCTGTACGCAGGACCCGGGATGGAAACCTAAAATTCAGACAGAAACGAGATGGGAGGACGAGTGGGGATGCATATGGGAAAAACTCCCAGGGGACAAGACGATGGGGCAGGTGAAGTATTCACCTCTTGACGACTATTCAAAACTTAAAGGATACAGGTTCCCTGATTATGAAAACAGGCAGAGGTACGAAGCGGCAGAGAAAGCGGTGCAGGAGAACAAAGGAGAAAAATTCGTTCTTGCCGGTATCCCCATGTCCCTGATACACCGGCTTGAATACCTGCGCGGCCATGAGGCCGGCTGGACGGACGCATACGTTAACCCGGAGAAACTGGATAAACTTCTTGACAGAATTTGCGAAATCAACATGGCTGCGATTGAACGGTTCACGGAGATAGGCGTTGACGGGGTGATGTCCTGTGACGACTGGGGTTTTCAGGACCGTCTGATGGTCAAGCCGGATATATGGCACCAGATATGGAAGCCAAAATACAAGAAGGTGTACAGTTTTGCAAAGAGCAAGGGCATACTCACTTTCTTACACAGCTGCGGGTACATCATAGATATTCTCGGCGGCCTTATAGAAGCGGATCTTAACGTGATACAGATGGACCAGCAGGAGAACATGGGGGTGGACCGCTTGAGTGAGATGTTCGGCGGGAAAATCTGTTTCTGGTGCCCGGTGGATATTCAAAACACGATGATAAAAGGCAGTGTTGAAGATGTAAGGAGATACGCCAAAAAACTCATAGACTCTTTTGGTAAGTTCAACGGCGGGTTCATCGCCAAATGGTATGGAGCTCCCGAAGCCGCGGGCCATCCATGGGATAAGATTAATGCGATGTCCGAAACCTTTGTTGACTATGGCTCTTCATTCTACAAATAACAACAGACCTTCTGCCAGTGCCCTGCCGGGCAGTTTCTGAAGCGGGCGTCTGAACGAGGAGCGTCCCGATACAAAGAATCGGGATGAAGAAAGCCGTCCGGTTGGGCACATATTGGCCAACTATTGTTATGTTAGAATTTGTGATCTGCTCTCAAAACTTGTATTCCGACGTATAGGTAACCTTGACTTCGCCGTCAACCGGCACCTTAACGTCAAATGACAGAGTTGTTGAATCCTCTTTGGTGTATTCGTGGCTTTTCGCTATCACTGTCCAGTCGCCCCACTGCCGCTCTATCACCTTTACCGTTACCGGTTCCTTCTTGTGATTGCGCAGGGTAATTTCGTATGAGTCCCTGTAGAGGTTGTTTGCGATTCTTTTATGGTCGGTAATCTTCCTTTCTCCCACGATGTCAAAGGCATTTCCCAGAAAAAGTGTTATTTTTTCATCCTTCGGGGTATGGTCTATCTGGTTTTCTCCGATGAATTGGAGTGTCTTGTCAACGTCTGCCTTGTAGACCTTTATCTTTCCTTTGGGAAGGGGTATGCCCAGGCCGTTTGCTTCGCTGTTTTTGAATTCCAGATTAACAGCAACCTTTTTGTTGGACTGCTGTCCCTGCCAGTTGTCGTAATAATACCAGTTGTACATTGCACCCGAATAGGTGAAAACTTTGTTGACGGAGACCTCTGGTGCAATCAGCAGGCTGATTTGCTTTGTCTGGTTGTTTTTCAACGTAGTTTTTCTCTGGAGTTCATAAAGATGATACTCAAACAATTCCCGTCCTGCAAACTGTTCCGGCATAACCGCACTTTCTACTTTCATTGCATAATCCATTTCTAAGCGAGGCCTGCTTTCCTGCACCCTGTTCACATCCCCTGCGACGAGTTTCAAAGAGGCGTTATCATAGCTTGTGCCGCTGTGGTTGCTGACTGTTACCCATCCGGCAAGAGAGATGCTTTTTTCGTCGTCGGATACGGCGGCGACGTAATCGGCAAGCCAGTTTATGCCGCCGGTAAGGTAGCTCAACTCCACTTCATGCCTGCCTTTTTTACTGTTCATCAGAGACCAGACAAGCGTCGGCTTGGTTATCAGACCTTCGGGCAGTTGGGGGAATTCAAGGTTTCTTATGTTGCCGCGGTTTACCATAAAGATAGGTCCTTTTTCTTTATCTTGGGCAAGAACGAGCTGTCCTCCGTCATAACTGGAGAGATACCCGGTATATTTTATGTCATCCTGTGTTATGACGCTTATCTGTTTATCAATATACTTCAAAAGAAGCTTGTCGGCGCTCACAAGGTCATATTCATAGTTCTGCTCCAGTATTCCGCACTTGTCGGGTGCGGTCAGGGACTTGAAGTGCACGCTCGTCGCCTCTATCTGCCCGGCTATGTCAATAAAGCGCACCTCATTGATACCTTCAAGTAGGTTAAGCGACCGTACATCCCTCACAAGTGCAAAATTCTGGTTGTATACAGTCAGGCTCACGTCTTTTCTTGCCATTTCCTGTGCCGGCAGAGTGAAACAGAAAAGCATAAAACCCGCCAAAATCCCCAAAACCATTTTCCTCTTATCCATTTTATTGCCTCCTTTCAATTTTCAACATCTCTATCGGCAGCCGCAGATCTTAAGCCTGCGCAAATTATCGGCATCAGGAGATGCCTCCCACAACAATCTTTGTGGGAGAGGTCTCCTGACCTCGACGCAACCTAAAGAGTTGCGGCTACCTGTTATTTGATTCCTTCTTTATTAGACACCATACATCCAAAAAAGTTCCTTAATCATACAGCAGGTGTTTTTTTCTTATTTCAATGAATTCCGAAAGCGCCTGCTGGTATCCGGCGATAATCTCTTCGACTCTTATGCCGTTATAAAACTGTGTACGTATTTTATCGGTCCCATTTGCCTTGTCAAACATATCGTTCTTTCCTTTTGTTTCTTTATCCAATAGAGAAAACACAGGGATGCCGAAATTAAAATTTTCCGGATAGGTTGTAAATAAAGCATCTATTATATGATACCCCGTGGCGACCGGCCTGTATTTTTTCCTGTCGGTAATGATAATCCGGAATCCATGGCACTGTTTTGGTTTTTCTTTTTCAAAAAACAGGCCGTAAAAAGGTTTGAAATGAAACGGCTGGAAGTGAACGCCGGAAAGTTTTTTCATGTTCAACGCCGCTGTTATTTTTTCCGCATCCACCCATGGTGCACCCACAATCTTGAAAGGCAGGGTGTAACCCACGCCAATACTGACCAGTGACAACTCTCCCAGTATCCCTGTTACCGGATAGAAAAACGGTGTATCCGGCTCCGGTATGTGCGGGGAGGTGGGTACCCATATAAGCCCGGTATCCTCCCAGAACATCTCCCGTTTCCATCCTTCCATCTTTATAACCCGCAGGTTGCAGTTTATCTTAAGTTCTTCGTTGAAGAATCCTGCTATCTCGCCGACTGTCATGCCGTGGACATACGCAAGGGGCCCTGCG
>CAZAMK010000014.1:0-5816 GCA_964486345.1 uncultured bacterium | reverse complement strand
TGTCGGACTGGAATTTCATGTCAAGCACGGGGCCGTCAACAATCAATCCGCCCATGGGGTTTGGCCTGTCAAGAACCACAAAAGGGATTTTATATTTTGCGGCCGCCGTCATGCAGTTTTTCATTGTTGTAATATAGGTATAGGAACGGGAGCCGATATCCTGCATGTCAAAAAGTAGGATATCAACATTTTTCAGCATTTCATCTGTCGGGCCCGTTGTTTTAACGGTGAAAACCGGCAGTCCTGTTTTTTCATCTATCTCATTTCCCGTATAGCCCATTACCCCGCCGCGTATCCCGTGTTCAGGCGCGAAAAGAGTTGTCAGTTTTACGCCGGGCATGCTGTATATGATGTCAATGGAAGAACGCAGTTTGCTGTTAACGCCGGTGAGGTTGGTGATAAGCCCGATTTTTTCCCCTGTAAGCAGCCCGGCCTGTTTTTCAACCAGCATCTCTATGCCCAGTTTTACGGAAGGCTCGGCAATCTCCTTTTCGCCTGCCGCCGGTATTACCATAAGCAGGGTATAAGCCAGTATCAATAAAATCTTTGAAATTCTCATTTTATCTGTTTTTCCTTTTCCGTCAGTAAACGGTATCCCCCTGTCTTCAAATGCCCGAGAAAAATCTTCCCTATACGTACCCTTTTCAATTCAATTATCCTGTAACCCAGACATTCAAACATCCTGCGCACTTCCCTTTTTTTACCTTCTTTCATCACTACCGAGAGCAGGCTTCTTCCGGGAAACTGCTTAAGCGGTTTTATTGATGCGGCGCGCAGTTGTTCTCCCTCATCCGTTATCCCTTCCTTTAAAATCCTGGCATCCTCGGACTTAAACGGCCGGGAAACGATGACTTCGTATTCTTTTTCCACCTGATACCTGGGATGGGTGATAAGATTTGCAAACTGGCCGTCGTTGGTCAGGATAATCAGCCCGGAACTATTTTTGTCCAGACGTCCCACAGGAAAAAGTTTCCCATAGGAAGCAGGGATAAGGTCGGTAATCTTCTTTTCGGCAAATCTGTCCTTTACCGTGGACGTATAACCCTTCGGTTTATTCAGGGCGATATAAACACAGCCTGCAGGGGATAACAACTTCCCGTATAATTTAACGCTGTCGCCATCTTTTACGTCCACAAACGGTTCCAGAATTTTCTCGCCGTTGACCTGCACCGCACCTTTTTTTATCAGTTCGTCCGCTTTGCGGCGTGAAGCCGCTCCGCAGCGCGCCAGATATACATTAAGCCTCATTTTTCTATTTTAATACCAATTTGATTTCATAATAAACATAGCATCGCGATAGTCCGCCAAAGTTTTAGTGGCGGATTGGCTGTGTCATCGGTTTCCTTGTGGGAGAGGTCTCCCGACCTCGAAATAATCGGCATCAGGAGATGCCTCCCACAGATATGGCGAACTCAAGCCGCTATTATTATAATTTTGAATGCAAAAATTAGTATAACATATGCGGAAAAGATTTCAATTTACGGCGGGCAAAGCCGCTTTTGTATTGACTTTCACGGATTTTTGACATAAACTATACCGATGGTAATGAAAAAAGAGGATATTGAATATCTTGGGAATCTTGCCAGGATAGGGCTGACTGACGAAGAAAAAGAGCGGTTTGCGAAGGAGCTGGAAAAGATAATTTATTATGTATCCCAGCTTTCCGAGGTTTCCACCGAAAAAATTCCTCCTGTCTGGCATGCAATGCCTGTAACCAACGTTTTCAGGAAAGACAGGATGGAAAAATCTTCCTGTTCAGAGGAGATTATGTCCGGGGCTCCGGATGAATCTGAAGGTTTCTTCAAAGTGCCCAGGATTATCTGATAATGGAAAAAAAATACCTTGATTTTGAAAAACCCCTTGAAGCGATAGATAAAAAGATTGAGGTGTATGCGGAAGTTAAAAAGGGCGGCCAGAGCAATGGAGAAAACGGAACTGTCCGGTTAAAACAGCAGCTGACGGAAAAGACAAAGGAGATCTTTGCAAACCTGACGGACTGGCAGATTGTCCAGTTGTCCCGGCATCCGAACAGGCCGCATATGCTTGATTATGTTGAGAATATTTTTGAGGATTTCGTGGAACTGCACGGAGACAGATGCAGTGAAGACGACCATGCCATTGTTGCGGGAATAGGCCGATTCAGCGGCATCCCTATCGGCATAATAGGACAGCAGAAAGGGCGGGATACAAAGGAAAATCTGTTCAGAAAATTCGGCATGGCGCATCCGTCCGGCTACAAGAAGGCGATGAGGATTATGCATCTCGCCGAGAAACTCCGCATGCCTGTGATTTCCTTTATAGATACGCCAGGCGCAAACCCCGACATAAAGGCCGAAGAAAACGGACAGGCGCTGGTAATAGCGGAGAACCTTTTTGAAATGTCCATGCTGAAAACCCCCGTGTTATGCATAATAATCGGGGAAGGCGGAAGCGGCGGAGCTCTGGGAATTGGCGTAGGAGACAGAATCTTAATGCAGGAATTTTCCATATATTCAGTAATTTCACCGGAAGGATGCGCTTCAATCTTGTGGAAGAGCCAGTCTGCTGCGGCCGAAGCCGCCAAAGCCCTCCGCCTGACGGCGAAAGCGCTTATGGACATGGGTATCATAGATGCTGTTATTCCCGAACCCCAGGGAGGAGCCCACAGGGACTGGAAGAAGGCTTTTGACCTTACGGCCGAGTCGCTTGATAAGCATTTGAGAGAGTTGAAAACGATAAAAACCGATGAGCTTGTGGAATTGAGATACCAGAAATACAGAAAAACAGGAGTATGGCTGGAAAAAGAGGCGGAAGAAAATGAATAAACTTAAGATTGCCCTGCCGAAAGGATCTTTGCAGGAATCAACGCTGACACTGTTTGAACACGCGGGATTTCAGATATACGCAAGCGCCAGGAGCTATAACTTCTTTACCGACGATCCGGAGATTGAGGGCGTATTGCTAAGGGCGCAGGAGATACCGAAGTATGTTGAAATGGGCGCCTTTGACGCGGGGATATCAGGGAAAGACTGGATAACGGAAAACAGAGTGAAGGTTGAAGAGGTTTGCGACCTGAAGTACTCAAAACAAGGATTCAGGCCGGTAAAAATTGTCCTTGCCGTGCCGGAAAATTCAAAAATTAGAAAAACTTCCGACCTGAAAGGAAAGCTGATTGCCACCGAACTGGTTAACCTTACAAAGGATTACCTGAAGAAAAACAAGGTAAAGGCGGACGTTGAGTTTTCATACGGAGCAACGGAGATAAAAGCCGGAAAACTCGTTGACGCCATCGTTGAAATAACGGAAACCGGCAGTACTCTCGTGTCGCACAACCTTAAGATAATAGATACCCTTATGGAGTCCGTTCCAAATCTTATCGCCAACAGGAAAGCATGGCGGAACAGATGGAAGAGAGAGAAACTTGAAAATATAGCCCTTCTGCTGAAGGGGGCGCTGGAAGCGGAGGGAAAAGTCGGCATAAAGATGAACGTAAAGGTGAAGGACGTTGCCGGAATACTGAAGATTCTGCCGGCTATGAAAAATCCCACTGTTTCGCCCCTTACGGACAAATCATGGGTAGCCGTGGAAACCATTATTGACAAGAAAACGGCGAAAGTTTTGATACCGAGGCTCAAAAAACTCGGCGCACAGGGTATCGTGGAATACCCGCTGAACAAAGTAATTTAAAAAATCAGTAAACCCCTCACGAGAAAAACGGCATAGAGCGGGTAGCGTAGAGCGTATAGGAAAAACTAAAGGTATTTAACTAAACGCTGAACGCTATACGCTAAGTGAAACGGGGTAAAGGAGAAAGGTATGCCTTGCGGTAAGAAAAGAAAAAGAAGAAAAATAAAAACTCATAAGCGGAAAAAAAGACTTGCGGCTTTGAGACATAAAAAGAGAAAAAGATAATGCGATATTTGTTTGCTGGGGTTGTCCTGCTATCTCTTTTAAGCGGATGTGCCCATGTTAAACAGGATGACGGTCTGAATAGGTACGCCCATGGTCTCCTTTATGAAGGTGCGGAAAGGACTGATGAGGCAATTGCCGCCTATAGGGAGACTATCCGCAAATCCGGAGAAAACAGCTATCTCTACGTTAAACTGGGCAACCTTTATCTCAAAAAGAAGGATTCAACTGAAGCAAAGAAGGCTTTTTCGCGCGCCCTGAAGCTTGAAGCGGAAGAACACGATGCGCTATTCGGAATGGGGGTTGCCTATCTTCTGGAAAAGAACTCCGGACAGGCCGCCGCATATATTGAAAAAGGACTGCGCATAGAAAAGGAAAATCATTCCGCCAGAATGCTTTTGTGCGATCTTTACACAGGGATGAACAAGCTGGAAGAGGCGTCTGTCCATTACGAATATCTGCTGAAAGAATTCCCGGAAAATTATATATTCCATTACAACTACGGGAATATTCTTGAGCGGATGGGCAGGGATGAAGAGGCAGAGGCTTCTTACCTTAAAACCGCCGAACTTGCGGCTTTTTTCTGGAAGGCATATTTCTCTCTGGGATTGCTTTACAATAAACAGGGCAAAGAAGATAAAACAGTTGAATATCTCGCCAAATCGGTTCAACTGAATCCGGCGGACGGTATTTCCTATTCCTTCCTTTCAAGCATATATTATAAAAAGGGGGATTCAGAAAAAGCGCTGTATTACGCGGAAGAGGCGATAAGGCACGGAATAAAAACGGCGGAATTCTATAATTTTCTCGGTTTGATATATTCGGATGCGAAGAATTTTGAAAAAGCCGAAGAGAATTTCATGGAAAGCCTCAAAATAGAGGAAAATTCTTCGGTGAGATTTTATCTCGGAGCCATGTATGACAAAATGGAGAGGCGCGACAGGATGGAAGCCGAGATGAAGAAAGCGATAGAATTGAATCCCGACAATGCCTTGGCGCTGAATTACCTCGGGTATTCCTATCTGCAGGAGAACAAAAAGACAGAAGAGGCTTACCTGATGATTAAAAAGGCATGCGAGCTTGAACCTGAAAACGGGGCTTTCCTTGACAGCCTCGGATGGGCCTACTACAAAATGGGAAAGTACGCCCTTGCAAAAGAGTACCTTGAAAAAGCGGCCTCTCTGGAGAAAGATGCGGAGATTTTTGAACATCTCGGATACCTTCATTTGGAAACAAAAGAATATTCAGCAGCTCTTCTCTGGTTCACAAAGTCTTACGAGATAAGCGGGAAAGAGGACATTTTAAAGGTAATTGGCGAGGTGAAAGAAAGAATTCAAAATGGGGTTAATTGAAAAGGTTGCGCAGAGGCCGGGAGAACTCAAAAATTTCTCCCTGAAGGAGCTGGAATCTCTTTGCATAGAGATAAGGCAGGCGATTATAGAGACCGTTTCCCGCAACGGCGGCCACCTTTCCTCAAATCTCGGCATAGTTGAACTCACCGTATGCCTTCACAAAATTTTCAGCATCCCTCCGGATAAAATAATCTGGGATGTCGGACACCAGTGTTATCCGCATAAACTGCTTACGGGCAGGAATGAAAGATTTTTAAGCTTGAGGAAATACCTCGGCATCAGCGGATTCCCCTCGCCTGAAGAGAATGAATCGGACGTATTCAAAACGGGCCATGCCGGAACCGCCGTTTCTTCCGCCTGCGGACTTAAAACCGGACAGGATTTCATGGACAAGGCAGGAAGAGTGATAGCCGTCATCGGAGACGGGTCTCTTACCAACGGGCTCACCTTTGAAGGGCTCAATTTTCTCGGCGCCGTAAAAAAGAAAATGCTCATTATTCTAAACGATAACAAGATGTCCATATCTTCCACCAAAGGTGCGCTTTCTTACTATCTGACAAGGTTGATAACATCCCC
>CAZAMK010000013.1:0-14258 GCA_964486345.1 uncultured bacterium | reverse complement strand
GCGATCATATATCAATCGTATAACAATCTCTATTCATTTAATGAGTATGCCGGCATATCCCACCACCTGAACATAGTTTTTTGACGCTTCTCCGCTTGTTGCGTACTTTACCAGCTCCGCTTCCTTTGCCCCGAGGATTTTCGCCGCAATAACGGCCGTTATAACAGGACCGTAGCCGCACATGGAGATGTCTTTTTCGTAAATTCTCCTTATAAGCAGTTGTTCGTCAAGAGCCATGATTGCCTCTATCGCATAATTGTCTTTTTCTTCAGCCGTGTTCTGTTCTTCGTAATGAGTCATGTCGGAGCTTGCCACGATAAGCGTTTTTCCCGCGCCCTGCGCGGTTATCGCCTGCGCTATTGTCTCCCCTATCTCGCTCCATGCCGGATCGTCAACATGTCCAGAAAGAACGACGGGGACAATCCGGGCGTCTTTTTTCAGAAACTGCAGGAAGGGGAGCTGAACCTCAAGAGAATGTTCCTTTAAGTGAGCGACGGAATCCTCTTCAAGATACCTGCTGTTTTTCACAAGGGCTTCAGCCATTTTTCTGTCCACTTCCGTTTCGCCGACAGGGGTGATCCATGAATCATTTGCGTCTACGGCGTAAGGCTCACCGTATCCCGTATGGTTTGGACCCAGAATAATTACCGTTTCCGGTATTTCCGCCCGGCTGAATACGGCGCCTGCCGTCGCACCAGAATAGGCATATCCCGCATGAGGGCATACAACGGCTCTGCAGTCTGTTTTTGCGGAATCCGTGTCAACAAAATGGTCAAGAATCTGCAGAAGCTGTTTTTTTTCTCCGGGGTAGAAATAACCGGCTACAACCGGCTGTCTTGTTTTTTTCATCCTGTCCTCCCTTTTCAGGAAACGTGAAATATGAGACGATAAATGTGAAACGTAAATGCTTTTACTTCTTGCAATATGTTATTAGCTGCTTGCCATCAGCCATTGTTACGCGTCTGCGTACATAGCCCGTATCTTTTTAATTTCCTCTTCCTGTCCGATGAACGATTCTGTCATAACCGGGTCAAAAATTTTCCCGGATTCCGCCTTTAGAAATGCAAAACCCGCCTGTATGCTCTCCGCCTCTTTGTAAACTCTTTTTGAGGATATTGCGTCAAAAATATCCGCTATTGCCGCAATTCTGCCGTACAGGGGGATGCCGGCGCCCTTCAGATGAAAGGGATATCCGGAACCGTCATATTTTTCATGGTGATAGAGAGCGATTGTCTCCGACACCTTTAAAAGCAGGGAATCCGAACCTTCAAGCATTTTCGCGCCGAGAAGAGGATGTTGTTCAACTATTCTTCTTTCTTCCGCTGTGAGCTTCCCCGGCTTAAGCAGTATGTGGTCGGGGATTGCTATCTTTCCTATGTCATGCAGAGGCATGGCGCTTTTTATCAGGTCCACCTCGTTTTTCAATAATCCTATATTTTGCGCTATGAGTCCGGAATATTCGCTTACGCGGTGTATGTGCAGGCCTGTTTCCCTGTCCCTGTACTCAATTGCCACGGAGAGACGGAAGATGCTTTCCATCTGGGTGTCTTTCAGCGCAATATTAAGGCGGGCGTTCTGTATGGCTATAAGCGCCTGCATGGACAGCGTCTGCATCAGAGGGATGTCATCCCGCGAGAACTGGGAAGATTTTGAGAATGGGGCGGGGTATTTATTCACAAACAGCCCAGTGATTTTGAATGTCGGATGGGAAAGCACCGGCAGAAGCAGCAGGTTTCTGATGCCGTCAGCCCCCCATTCATTTTGCCGCTGTATGCCGTTAAGCAATAAAGGACGGTTTGTCGCCAGGGCTTTGCGGGTTACTTTGTCCATGTCTATTTTTTTTGATACCGGCCCGCCCTGCTCGGCGATTATCCGGTTTTTCCCGGATATCTGCACAAGAATAAAAGCGCCAGTTTCAATCCCGAGAGCAGCCAGCAGTGTGCGCATTGCTATTTCCGGCGTCTGTTTTATCAGTCCGTTTCCCTCAAAACCGGAGGATGTGAAATCCCCTGTAAGCCCGGGCAATTCGGAGGGATTCAGAATGTTGGTAATCTCTTTTTCCACATCCTGCATAATCTTCATTGCGTTCTCTCTCCGGAAGAGCTTTTTGGCGGCGTTTGCCAGCGAATAGATAAGAGAAGAGATATAAAAGAACAGGAACAGAAGGCAGTAAGGAAGAATGTCAAGAAAAAGGTTGGCATGCCTCATTGCAGACACGGACACTAAAACAGACAGCGCTGACATTCCTCCGAGAATAACGGTATTGACCGAGGCGCCGTAAGAGAATACGAAAAGACTAAGTATTGCGCCGAGTATGACAAGAGAAGCCGCAACCGCCTTATCGTCTATTCTCTGGACATACTGCCGGGAAAGCACATTGTGAAGAATTCCTGTTTGAAGAAGAACTCCGAATTGCGTTCCCCACGGCGTAGGTACAAGGTCGGCGTTTTTCGCTCCGACCATAGTTTGTCCCACGAGAACAGCCTTGTTTTTAAAAAATCTGCGGGGGTATTTGCCCAGAATAACGTCTTCAAAAGATATGAAATATTTTTCCATCTCCTGCGGCGGGGGCAGTTTTATGTATATACTGCCGTCTTTTTCTACGGGTATCCATGACGCAGGGAAGCCGCTGTCTCCATGCGAGATAGTTATTCTATCCTGCTTTTTATAAATTCTCGCCATTTCAAAGGAAATTTGGGGGTAGACGGTATCTCCCGATTTGATAAAAACAGGTACCTTTCTTACCACCTGGTCTTCGCCTGCAAGCGTGTTGATGTGCCCGACGGAATCTGCCGCTTTGTTGAACTCGCCGGCGCTTCCCCTGACCGAAGGGGCAATATAAACGGCTCCTTTTCTTTCAGTAAGCCGCGCAGGAGAGAATACGGGAAGAACAACCTTTCCGTTTTTTTCAATTGCTTTTATGAATTCTGTGTCGGCGGCGCTGTCGGTTATCTGGGGGAAGAAGATGTCAAATCCTATTACGGAGGCTTCTTTCTTTTCCATGATATTCAGCAGTTGAGTGTAAAATTTGCGCGAAAAAGGTTCTCCGACGGCAGATTCAAAATTTTCTGTCTGCCCGATTATTACAACAGGCACGGTTATTTCATGCGGAGGATATGAATGCAGAAGCCGCCAGTCGTATAGCGCCAGCTCTGTTTTTTCAAGAGATTTGTTTAAGAAAAGAACGATAACCAATAAGGATATCAGCAATCCGGCGGCAAGTTTTATTATAATGGCTGGTTTCATTCATCTTTCAGCGGCCTGCCGGGTATCTGCGTTTAGACGGCTTCCTTGGGACGCGTTTGGGCATGACCGACAGTGTCTCTTCTACGGGGACAGCCACGGAAAAAAGCTGATTCGGCTGAACGACCGAAGCTGTTACGTCAAGGCTTCTGTCCTCAACGGCTACCGCACCCTTCAATACGGCAACGGAGGTTTGTATGCTATTGTCAGTCAGCCAGTTCCGGACAGAGAACTGCGTTCCCTCCACCCCTGCGATGACGGCGGGAGTGATAACTTCAAACTTGGATTCTCCCTCGTGGGTGACCGTCAGCGTGCTTTCTGCCCCGTCCATCGTATATACGATACCGTAGATTTTATTTTCGTTGTCCACAAAAGAAGAAAGAAGGCCTACCTTTCCGGAGGTTATCTGCACCTTGGTTCCGTCCGCAAATGAAAGTTCTCCGCCGCTGTAAACTTCTCCGAATTCCGCACTTGTTCCGCTCCACTGCACTTTCTGGCTTCTTCCGATATCAACCGCATAAGAAAGATATGCGGCGACGGTTTTGCTCCTCCGGTGGTGGCGCGGGCAGGCGAGAAATATCTTGTTGGCATCCCCTTCGTCAATAAAACGCCCGATGTAAAAGGCGTCGTAGCTGTTGCCATTGGAATCCCTGTCCGCGGGGCAGACCAGCACTTTTGCACTTTCTATGTAAGAGGGATACAAATCGGCGATGTTTGAAGGCGTCGTTTTGTTGTCCGCCTGGAAAATCTCAACTGCCTGCGCGATGTTCTTCATATTGTTTACACATCCCATCGTTCTTGCGAATTCCCGCGAATTGGATCCGAGCCCTGCGATAAGAGTAAGCAGTGTTATTGCTATAAAACAGAATATTACTACCTCTATAAAAGTAAACCCTTTTTTCCCGCTCATTTTTTCTCCTCCCTCTCCTGCGAGATCGTAAGATAAACAAGCTTGTTTTCAAGTTCTTTCAGCGCAAGGGTTAAACTCATGTCCTTAACCTCGGTGTTCTTCCACCGCTCAACGACGTTGAGGGCGCTTTCTCCTATATCCGTATAACGTGCGGAAAGTTTTTCAAGTTCTTCCAGCATTGGTTTCAGGGAATCCCCTTTCCGCAGGGAAAAAGCAGGTTTTTTCCCTTCCTGCAGGTCTTTCAGAATGTTCCTTATCCGGTATGCAGGACCGGCTACTTTATGAGAAAGGAGAAGCATTCCAAGTGTTACAAGAACAGCCAAAAAGAGTATAAGAATAATGTTGAAAACAATAAAATTTCGGAGAGAAGCGCCATATAAGTTTGAAAGCTCGCCGGTACGCAGTATCCTTTCGGCAACGTCGGTCCAGATAATGTAGAAAGAGGCGATGCTCACTATCGCGCATGCCACGGCAAGAGAAACAAGCGCATATAAGACCAGTTTCATCTGAATCTCTCTGTCAATCCACAGCTTCAATCTTCCAGGGGATTTCATATAAACATTATATTCTATACCGCGTTTTTGTCAATAAAAAGGGGTTTTTCCTGCTTTTTTGGCGCAATTTTGCTAAAATATGGTAACATTGAACGATGAAGCACGAAGATGTAAAAATATATTTTTACCGCAGCAGGGGACCCGGCGGGCAGAGGAAAAACAGGAAGGAAACTGCCGTTAAAATACTGCATATACCCACAGGCATAATTGCCAGAGCAACAGAGCAGAGGTCACAGTATCAGAACAGACAGCTTGCGATGGAGAGGCTGGAGGAAAAACTTAAGACTCTGACAAAGCCGAAAAAGAAGCGGATAGCCACCCGGAAACCCCGCTCCGCGAGGGAGAAGGAGCTGGCCGCTAAAAAAAAGCGGAGTGAAAGAAAACAGATGAGGCGGAAAATAGCCAACGACTATGGAAACGGTGACGCTTAAACAATTTCTGGAGGTTATACGCGACGCACTGCAGGCCGGTTTCCCCATGCAGTACCGCATTACGGCGGAGATTGCCTCATTCAGGGTGAATCCCAATTCGGGGCACTGTTACATAGACCTTGTTGAAAAAGAAGAAAATGCCGTTACGGCCAAGGCGGGTGCGGTTATCTGGAAGGGGCGGCTGGATTATATTCAGCAGAAATTCAGCAGGGATGCCGGACAGCCGTTGAAGGAAGGGCTGAAGGTTCTTCTGGTTGCGGAGGTCAGCTTCCACGAGATATACGGCTTCAAATTCAACATCACAGACGTAGACCCCTCTTATACGATAGGAGAATTCGCCCTTCACCGCAAAAAGATAATAGCGCGGCTTGAAAAAGAAGGCGTGCTGGACAACAACAAAAACCTCCCTTTTCCCCTTGTGCCCCAGAGAATCGCCGTTGTATCATCCGAATCCGCCGCAGGATACGAAGATTTTCTTAACACCCTGCAGAATAACCCTTACGGATATGCAATGTCTGTAACTCTTTTCCCCGCTTACATGCAGGGGGGACAGACCGAGCAGTCCGTCATCCGCTCCTTGTCCAAGTGCCGGGAGCATATAAAAAATTATGATGTTGCGGTGATTATCAGAGGCGGCGGCGACCAGGTAGACCTGCACAGTTTTGATAACTATAACATAGGAATGGCCGTTGCAAAATTCCCCATACCCGTTCTTTCGGGCATTGGGCACAGAAGGGACGAGACGGTTGTGGATATCGTTGCGCATAAAAGGCTTATAAGCCCTACGGCGGCAGCGGAGTTTATCATCGGGCAGATGAAAGATTTTGAAGACCGGCTTGACGGAGAGAGCAGAGTTCTTGCAGACATTACGGGCAATATTCTCGTTTCAGAGACGCGTTCTCTTGAAGAGACGGAAAAACACCTGCGCATCTTCACGGATTTTTTCTTCCGGAAAAGAACGCAGGTTTTTAAAATGCTCATTTCGGATTTCAGAAATAACGTTGCGAGGAATACTTCATCGGCGGAATTTTTCCTAAAGCAGGCGCCTGTTACGCTTGCGGGGGCGGTTCAGGCATTCATAAAAGCGCGCCTCAATATGCTGGAAAGAAACGGGGACAGGATGGATCTGATGAATCCCGTCAGGGTGATGAAAAGAGGATACAGCATCACCTTCTGCGACGGGAAGGCGGTGAAAGATGCGGATTCGGTGAAAAACGGCGACAGGATAGAGACCCGGCTGTATAAAGGTACAATAGAAAGCATTATAGAGAAGAGTGAAATGTGAATTGAAACCCCTCACATTGAAAAACGGGACTCGGGGTTCGGGACCCGGGGCTTGAAAAAACAAAAGCAAAGAGAAGCTTTTCACGAACCACGAATCCCGGAACCCGAATCCCGGTATTTGAAGGAGAACAACAAATGGCGGAAAAGAAACTTACGTACTCGCAGGCTGTTGCCGAGATTGAAACAATAGTAAAAGAAATAGAATGAGAGGACGTTGAAGTGGACCACCTGCTTGAAAAAGTCAAACGCGCCTCGTTTTTGATAAAACACTGCAAGGAGAAACTGCGGGACACGGAAGCCGAGGTCCGCAAGGTTCTGGCCGCGCAGGAGAGCGGGAAGACAAAAGAGCAGGAGTAACCGATGCCTGAATTCCTTGAGTTCCTTTCAATGCCGGAGAAAGTTACGGCTTTAATCGGCCTAACGGAAAAAAGGAAGAAATATTTTGTAAGCGGAGGAGCCGGAACCTCTTTCTTCTCCTGCCTGCTCTCATGCCTGTATGCAAAAGTGCATAAAAAATTTTTGGTTATCCTGCCGGAAGAAGAGTCTGCCGAGACGTTTTATCAGGACATTGCAGGTTTTTCCGGCGGGGAAAACGTCAGACATCTTCCTTCCCCGGAGCTTTTTTCAGGCAATGAACGGGGAATCTCTGCTGTTATGTTTGACCGCGTAACGGCGTTTACGGAGATAGCCGCATCCAGAAAGCCCCTGATAATCGTAGCACAGCCTGCCGCCCTCCTGAAGAAAATCCCTGAATTGAAGGAATTTGTCAAAAGTGCCGTTGCCGTTAACGCAGGCGGTTCATTCAGGCGTGATGTTTTCATAGAGCACCTTCTGAATTACGGATATGACGAGGCGGGTGTTGTTGAAGAGCCCGGAGAGTTTGCAAGGCGCGGCGGCATAGTTGACGTTTTTCCTCTGGATTCGCAGTTTCCTTTGAGGGTGGAGTTTCTCGGCAACAGGATAAACTCCGTTCGGAAGTTTGAGCCCGCCAACCAGATTTCCTTTGAAAAGATACAGGGATTTAAACTCCTGCCCCTCAACGAGTCCTTCGCGGGAGATGAATCCGCAGGCGTGATAACACAGTTGAAGGATGCGGCGCTTTTTTTCATTGAGCCGGGCAGATTTTATACATCGCCCATGCTGAAAGAATTGGAAAACAGGGGCTTGTACAAAGAGGAAAACTTTAAAGAGGCGATGGAAAGAGCCATTGTTTTACAGGATGGACTGCCTTCGCCGGAAGTGAAAGAACCCCGTTTTCTTTTCAACGTTTTCCCTCCCGCCGGCAGGTTCAGGGCGGACTTATCTTTTATCTGGAACCCTTTTGAAGGGGAAAAACTTGCCGTATTCTCCGATACCCCGGCGCAGGAGAAGCGCCTTAAGGAGATACTTGAAGAAAAAGGGGCTGATACAAGCAATGCGCGGTTTTTCAGGGGGATGCTTTCCTCCGGCTTTTCCTTCCCCGAAGCAAACCTGACAGTCCTCTCTAACGACGAACTTTTCTCAAGATACAGGACAAGAAGGCAGTCCCGCAGAGTTTACGCCGAAAGCATGCCTTTGAGCAGTTCTGCGGGGATAAGGGAAGGCGACTACGTTGTCCATTACAACGAAGGCATAGGAAGGTTTCTGGGCATGCGGGAAGTGGCGGTGAGGGGAGCGGAGAAAAAAGAGGAATTTGCCGTGCTTGAGTATGAAGGCGGGGGTAAACTTTACGTCCCCTTAAACCAGGTAGAGCTTATCCATAAGTATATAGGTTCGGAGACTCCCCGGCTCTCTGTATTGGCCGGCAAAAACTGGCTTAAGGTCCGGGAGAAGGTAAAAAATGCCATCAGGGACATTGCAGGCGATCTGTACAACCTGTATCTGGAAAGAAAAAAGGAGAAAGGATTTGCTTGTTTGCCTGACGAGGAGTTCCAGAAAGAATTTGACGGCGGGTTCATATACAGAGAGACCGATGACCAGTTAAGGGCAATAAACGAGGTAAAGGAAGACATGGTCTCGGACGGGATTATGGACAGGATAGTGTGTGGGGACTCGGGTTACGGCAAGACCGAGGTGGCTTTGAGGGCGGCATGCAAGGCGGTTATCAGCGGGACTCAAGCGGTTGTTCTTGTCCCTACCACGGTTCTCGCATTACAGCATTTCCTGACCTTCAAAGAGCGGTTTGCGGATTTCCCCGTGCGGGTGGAGATGCTTTCAAGGCTGGTTCAGCCGCCTAAACAGAAGGAGATACTGGCGGATTTGGCAAAAGGAAAAGTTGACATTGTCATCGGGACGCACAGACTGCTTCAGGCGGACGTGAAATTCAGCAAACCGGGACTTCTCATCGTTGACGAGGAGCAGAGGTTCGGCGTTGTCCATAAAGAGAAGATAAAGAATATGTTCAGAAAGATAGACGTGCTGACTCTTACAGCTACTCCTATACCGAGAACCCTGTATATGGCGGTATCCGGCTTAAGGGACATAAGCATGATAGAAACTCCTCCGCAGGGACGCCTTTCCGTCATAACCTATGCCGGCAGGTACAACGAAAAACTTATTAAGGAAGCCGTATTGAGAGAAGTTGAACGAAAAGGGCAGGTTTTCTATCTTCACAACCGCATATATGACATTGAGAAGGTTACAAACAGGCTGAAGCAGATGCTCCCTTTCGCCCCGAGGATAGAGTTTGCGCACGGCAGGATGGAGCCGGAAAAACTCGCCTCAATCATGGAGAGGTTTTCAGCCGGAGAAACAGATGTGCTCGTTGCCACCACCATCGTGGAAAACGGCATAGACATCCCGAGGGCGAACACGCTCATAGTGGATAACGCGCATACGTTCGGGCTCTCCGACCTTTACCAGCTAAGAGGAAGAGTCGGCAGGTACAAGTGGCGGGCGTATGCCTATTTCCTGATACCCGACGAGGCGCTCCTGACGGAGATAGCAAGGGAGCGGCTCTCCGCTCTTCAGGAATTGAGCAAACCGGGAAGCGGATACAGGGTTGCCCTGAAAGACCTTGAGATACGCGGGGCGGGAAATATACTGGGCAGGGAACAGCACGGCTTTGTGGAACAGGTGGGGTTTAACCTTTACTGCCGGTTCTGGAAGGAGATTATGGAGGAGATAAAGGGTATTAAACATCCCTCTGCCGCGGCAAAAGAGATGGCGGCAAACATCCCTTCCGAATATGTGCAGAACCCGTCATTGAGGTTCTATCTTTACCAGCGTATAGCTGGCATTACCGGCAAAGGGGACGCAAAAGCCCTCATTGAAGAGATGACCGACCGCTTCGGCCCTCTCCCCCCCGCTCTCCGCTCCTCAATCAAAAACACTTCTTAAATCTTTCTTGCTTCTCCTGCTCTCTCCAGATTTTCAACCCTGAAGTAGTGAAGTTTTTTTAGGGCAGTTCATTTGATGACAAAAAATTGAGGAGGGTATAGTATATATGGTAGCATATTATAATATTGCAGAGATAAAATATGGTTACCCGAATTTAAACGGTTGCAGGGGGAATACAAAATGAAAAAGCAAAAACCTTTATCCCAAAAAGAGATAATAAAGATTTTAGAAAAGAACAGAGAGATATTATTGAAATACAGGGTAAAAAAAATCGGACTGTTTGGTTCTTTTGTCAGGAATGAGCAAAAACCAAAAAGCGATATAGACCTGTTTGTAGAGTTTGAAAAACCATCCTTTGATAATTTCATGGGAGTTTCTTCCTCTCTTGAAGAGTTGTTCGGCAGAAAGATAGAAATTTTAACCCCTGCCGGTGTTGAAAGTATTAGAATCAAGCAAATAAGAGAAGAGATTAAGAGGAGTATCGCTTATGTCTAAAAGGACAGATAAGGAATTTCTGTTTGATATTCAAGAAGCAATCAGGAGAATCTCTTTATACACAAAAGGTCTGAACTACCGGGATTTTTTAAAAAAGATAGAAACGCAGGATGCCGTATTGCGTAATTTAGAAATCATCGGAGAGGCAGTTAAGAATATTTCACAGGAGTTGAAGAAACAATATAGCGATGTTCAATGGAAAGAAATTGCAGGAATGAGAGACAGGATTATCCACTTTTATTTTGGAGTTAACTGGGACATTGTCTGGCAGACAGCGAAAGAAAAACTGCCTCAACTGAACAATTAAAGGATCTTCTTAGAGAACTTGATTAATTCCGCATCAGAATACCGCCGTTTTATTTAGAACTCCTGTCCGCAATCAAAAATGCCGCTTAATCTTTATGTCGCTATTTTCAATAAGCAGCAGGCAGGGCTTCTCCGTGTCTGCGGGACGTCCATTTCCAATAGAGGTTTCCGTGTCCGGGACGCCAAACCGCCTTTCCTGAAAGATATAAGACGTTTCCTCCGTCACTGCCGTGGTTGTCGTCTTTACCCTCGCATCCGTTATCCCATACTATGGGGATTAGCGGAGAATCATCATCTTTATGTCCCGGGCTGTATTGATAACTGATTAGAGCGCTGTTTTTATTATCGGGGATATCGTTATCAATTCTTGACGGTTTAGGGTTCTTATCCGACGGGCACCAGAAAATTACGGGCTTCGGGATATAGGACGGATAAAGAGAGGAGAGTTTTTCAGGAAAATGCATATCATTATCCGCCGCATAGAAATAAACCGCTTCCCCGATTAATTTAAGGTTTGTCAGGCAAACGCCGCGACGAAGCTGTTCTCTTGCTCTTCCGTTTCCTGATGTCATATAAGAGAAAGTAACAAGTAGGCTTAACAATCCAATGAGAATACCTGCATTGGCGAATATTATGCCCTTTTGTAGGAAGCCGCTTTCTTTTATCTGCCTTCTTGCAAGATAGCCGAGAGAAACCGCAAGTATTATGAGCCAGAGCGTTCGGGAAGGGTCGCAGAAGAATATCAACAGGCCCAGGATAAAACTTCCAACGGACAACTTATTCAATCGTCTTGTTTTATCTGACATAATAACCAGGTTCCCCTTTAATTTTTTTGATTACGACTCCTCTCCGGAAATCCTTTGAGACTGCTGTCAGCCCGCTGAAGGCATGTTTATATAATTCAAGCAGAGGACTAAAACTTATTTTCCTTGTCCAATAATCTTCTATCAAACGAGGCATTGCAAGAAGATACTTGCTGTTCTGTGTAAATCCCCATTTCCAGTTTTCCGCTTTTGTATATATAGAGAGATGTTTTTTCCCTTTATTGAGTTCATCCATGCTTAAAGAATAGAGTTCTTTTCCTTCATCACTGGCTTTTTCAAAACACTCTCTGGTCATCTGCTGGTAACTTTTTTCCCCGTAACCCAGTCTGTTTGCAAGGTCAACAATTTCTTTTTCAGTAACTTTTATATGGAAAGTCTGCCCTCTTTTGAAAAGAAGCAACCCTGTATCAGCAGTAAACTTTTCCCTTTCCCCGGCCGATAAGATTTTATCGTTATCTCTGTTATAGCCCATGAGAATTTTTTTCTCAAGTTCAAGAACCTCAAGTTTTCTGTAATCGCGTGCAAAAGCCACTGTGGGAATTCCTGCCATGGATATGGCATCAATGGCAATATTTGTAAGGCTGAATATTAACCGATTGCTGGAAAAGGCAAGAAGAAAAACGAGTATTATCAAAAGGATTATCAGGCGGAGAACGAAGAATCTTTTCCTGAAATACCGGAACTTTTCCCGGAGATAAAACATTCTCATCTTTCCTTTCCGATATATAAAATTCTCTGTCTGTTGAAAAAATGCATTTGCAATTTTATTTTATCTCTTTTGCTTGAAAAGTCAAAGAAAGAAGAAGACCGAGGAAAAGAGGTATATCGTTACCGTCATCGCCGGCAAAGGCGATGCCAAAGCTCTGATTGAGGAGATGACCGACTGCTTCGGCCCTCCCCCAGCAAAGACCTGCTGTCTGCAATCAACACTTCTCTCTAAAAGAGATATCACCATCTGCTTATTACATAAAGAAGTGCAGGTAAGATTAAGAAACTGCTTAAGGAGATTGTTGAGAGAGGGAAGAAAGAGCCGAGATAATTTCGTTGGTGTATAGAAGTGCAGCACTTCTTTCCGCTGAAAGATTGACAGACCAAATTTCCTCATAATCTGCTTTATTCCTCTTAGTGCAAAGGCGTCTTAAATTTTCTCCGATTTTCCGTTTTATTATGCTGTCACTATGAAGAAATTGATTTCTGACAGATTCATGAACCTTATCTAGCGGAATGAAACCTTCTTTGTCTCTAAGGAAATTGCGAGCTTTCCAAAATGCAGCATAATAAGCCCTGCCTATTGCTGTCCTATCTTTTGCTTCAACGGTCACTTTTTCATCAGGAGTCATCCCTGATAAATCTTGCGCCAAATAGAGATATTCTATCCAATCAAAAGCCATTAAAACTCCAGATTTATTGATAAACGTTGCTTTATCTTGGTAGGAAGAGACAAAAACCATTCTTCATCCAAGCGGTTTAGTTGTTCAACAGCATTAAAAGGTACAAGATTTGTTTTTATGAAAAGAACTAAATATGTATCATCCTCTTCTTCGGGGTTAGAAACTACTTCAAGGAAAAGCGGAGAGGACGGGAAGAGCTTCCTTATTTTATCAAAAGCCTCTTCAAGTATTGTCAGCAGAAAAGTATTGGAATCCAGATATTCCTGGACAATGCCCGGTTCTCGAAAGGTATACATCTCATCGAGTAAGTAGGTATCGGTAACCACTACGTAGGGTTCTTGTTTTAATTTGTTTATGAAACCTTCTGGCCACGCAAATTCTTTCAGCCGATTTAACTTAATATTGGACGATAAACTACAATTTTCATCATCAAATTGAAAAAGGGAATTAATGACTAAATCCCAGTCGTATAGCCCAAAGATATTGTTAGCTATATTTCTCATAAATTTAATATTCAGGATTTAGTGTTTCCAAAAAGTTTTTTGTGAGAAGTTCAAAAAAAGATTTTTTTTCCAACTCGTGACAATTTTCAATCAATTGTGTTCTGTTCTCAAAGAAAGTAACAGGTTCTTTTACAGAGACATCTATATCAATTATTGAACCTATATCACTTCTGTCCCTCAATTTAGCTTTATTTGCTATTTGTATTGTGCTAGTTATCTGATCAACACGATTTTTTACTCTTATGTATTTTCCGTCACAATCCATAGGCTGATCATTCTTGGTGATCTGAACAACTATATTATCAAAAATATCCATTTCTTCAAAAAAATTGACATATCTAAGACCGAAGCGTTCTACTTGAGTGACAATGTTTAAAGTATCAATAATCCCAAAAGTTTCTTCAATCACTTTTGAAAATTCTTCCCATCCGATATAGTCTTTATAGCAACTTATAGAAAAAACTTTTGGCCCAATACTAAGAGAAAGATTATCACGTGACAATTTGTAATATGGTTGCCTCTTCAAATTAGCATCTTGTGAACGGAACTCTTCAGGAAGTTGTAAGATTGGGAGTTTTTCTACAGGATTAGGATATTTATCTTTGACTTGCTGATAAAGTATACCAAATATTGCATCTGCTTCAGTTGCTGAATCAAATCTTATTTCAACAACAGCTTCTGCTATCGGACAAGGAGATATCTTCCGAGGCAATTTTAACATTTTAATTTTTCTTTTATCGTTTTGCCTCTGAACAAAAGGCATTCGCTTTTACCTATGTATAAAAGACGTTTTTGAACTACAAACATTTCTTAAGAGTTAAATTAAAACACTTTCTCCCTATTATGTCAAATTTTTGTTTTCCCTTGTTATGAATATTATACCTCTTAAACTTAATATTGTAGAGAGGGAGAAAACAGAGTAAAATGATAAATTAAGGCAGGGCATAGGAGGGAATAAACATGATGAATGAAAACAGGTTTAAGAATTCGGCCGGACTG
>CAZAMK010000012.1:0-14684 GCA_964486345.1 uncultured bacterium | reverse complement strand
AAGGCTTAAGGAGATAGACGGCGCGTATGAGGTTTCCATAGAAAAAAGAAAATGAACTGGACAAAAAAAGACCTTATAGGGCTTGAAAACCTTACCAGAGAAGAGATAGAAACTATCCTTGAAACGGCGGTTTCCTTTAAAGAGATAAGCAGCAGGCAGGTCAAGAAGGTTCCCGCGTTGAGAGGTAAGACCGTAGTAAATCTGTTTTTTGAACCGAGCACCCGCACAAAAACCTCATTTGAGCTCGCGGCAAAGCGCCTTTCTGCCGATGTGTTGAGTTTTGAAGTGGCTTCTTCAAGCATATCAAAGGGAGAAACCATCGTGGATACCGCCCAGAATATTGAAGCAATGATGGTTGACTGCTTTATCGTCAGGCATTCGGTCTCCGGCGCGCCGGAGCTTATAAGCAGGAACGTATCTTCCGCCGTCATAAATGCGGGCGACGGATGCCATGAACATCCTACACAAGCATTGCTGGACATGTTTACGGTGAAAGAAAATCTCGGGAAGATAAAGGGGCTGAAGATTTCAATTGTGGGGGATATCCTTCACAGCAGGGTTGCGCGTTCCGACATATGGGGTTTTACAAAACTCGGTGCGAAAGTTTTCGTCTGCGGGCCTCCTCCCATCATACCGTCGTATGCGGAAAAGATGGGCGCAGAAATTACGTATGATATTGAGGAAGCGATAGAGGATGCCGACGTCATATATCTTCTCCGCCTGCAGAAGGAGCGGCAGAAAGAGAATTTCCTTTCATCTCTCAAGGAATACAGTTATTTTTACGGCATAGACGAAAACAGGTACAAAAAGATAAAAAAGGGAGCGGTGATTATGCACCCCGGTCCCATGAACAGGGGCGTTGAAATAAAATCGGATATCGCCGAAAGGAAAAATTCCCTCATACTGGAGCAGGTTACAAACGGCATTGCCGTGAGGATGGCGGTCTTGTATCTCACGATAGGAAGCAGGAAATGAATCTGAAGATTGACGAAGGCCTTGATTATCTCAAGGATTTAAACCCCCAGCAATATAATATCGTAAAGGAAAGCGAGGGGCCCTGCCTTGTCATTGCCGGAGCGGGCTCGGGCAAGACGAGGGTTCTCGTTTACAGGGTCTGCCGGTTGATGGAAAACGGGATTCCTCCTTCGTCCATACTCCTTGTTACGTTTACCAATAAAGCGGCGAGAGAGATGATTGAAAGGGTTGAAAAACTCCTCGGCTCCTATCCCCGCGGCTTATGGGCGGGCACATTCCACCACATAGCGAACGTACTTATCAGAAAATACGGCGGCGTTTTGAAGATTGAGCCGAACTACACCATCCTTGACGAGGAAGATAGCGTATCCATACTGAAGGAGCTTGCCAAAGACATCGTTGACGAAGAATTTCCCGCTCCCAAGAAGATTAAAAAGATATTCAGCTTGTCCGCAAACACCTTTGAAAGCATAAAGGACATCATTAACACGCGGTTTCCCCAGCAATCCTGTTTTTTACCGCGCCTGGAGGCAATATCCGTCAAATATCAGAAGAGGAAAAGGGAGCAGAACCTTCTGGATTACGACGACCTTCTGCTTTTGTGGTATAAGCTCATGAAGAACGAGAGCATAGGCGCGGAGATATCGGCGAAGTTCAGATATATACTCGTAGACGAATACCATGATACAAATAAGCTTCAGTCTCTGATTCTATACCAGCTGGCGAAGGCCCATAAAAACATAACGGTTGTGGGCGACGATGCGCAGAGTATTTATGCTTTCAGGGGAGCCACAGTAAATAATATCATTGAGTTTCCCAAGATTTATCCGCACGCGAGGACGTTCTATCTTGATTTGAATTACCGCAGTACTCCGCAGATACTTGAATTTGCCAATAAGAGCATATCCTGCAACAGGCACCAATTTCCCAAAAACCTGAAAAGCATAAGGAAAAGCGGCATCAAGCCTGTTCTTGTAAGATGCTACAATCCCGGAGAGGAAGCATCTTTTGTTTCACAGCGGCTTTCCCAGCTGATGAAGTCCGGGGTTGCCGCCCGCGACATAGGAATTCTTTTCAGGTCAAGGTATCAGGCGGCAGAAGTTGAAATGGAGATGAACAAGCTGAAGATTCCCTACGTTATAAGGGGAGGGTTGAGGTTTTTTGAGCAGGCGCATGTTAAGGACGTAATTGCATATTTCAGAATCGCGGAAAACTTCACCGACGAAATCGCGTGGAAAAGAGTTTTTGCGCTGACAGACGGGATAGGCGGCAGGACTGCGGGAAAACTGCTGGGCTTTATGTCAGGAGCCGGAAGTTTTACAGTATTCTGCGACAGGATTAATGATGCAGGTTTAAACGCGAGAGGGCTTAAAAACATCGGGGCGCTTGTGCAGTTGTTGAAAAAAATAAAGGAAACGGGAAATATCTCCGAAGGGATAGACCTTATATTGAATGCGGGTTATTCAAAGTATCTTGAGAAAAGGTACGATGACGACGCCGAGCGGCAGGAAGACCTTAAGATGCTCAAGGAAATAGCTTCAATATATACCAGTCTGTCGGATTTCATATCCGAATCCTCACTGCAGGAATATTCCAAAGGCGAAAAGCCGTACGTGGAAGAGCCCGTTACGCTCTCAACCATACATCAGGCGAAAGGGCTTGAATGGAAGATAGTTTTCCTGATAGGCGTTTGCGCCAATCATTTTCCGCATCCCGCTTCATATGCCGACATTATGGCGTTGGAAGAAGAAAGAAGGATTTTTTATGTGGGGCTGACAAGGGCGAAAGAGGATATTTACATAACCTACTATGTCAGGGATTCTTACAGGACTTTCACGAACAGGAAATCCGTTTTTCTGGAGGAAATCCCGCCCTATCTTTTTGAAGAATGGAATTTCTAAGCGTAACATTTTCGAAATGGTTTCGGGAGTATTTACACAATGAAACAAATATGGCATTTATCCGTTGATGAAATAGTTTCAAATCTGAATACCAATCTGTCCGAAGGCCTTTCAAATACAGGGGTTGAGCAGAGGCGTCAACAATATGGGCCCAATCAACTAAAAGAGAAAAAGGGACGCTCGCCTTTAATGATATTCTTTGAGCAGTTTCAGGATTTTATCATCTGGGTTTTATTCGGAGCGGTATTGGTTTCCGGATTTCTTAAAGAATGGATTGATGCCATAGTTATTATAGCCATTATTATCTTAAATGCTATTTTGGGTTTTATCCAGGAATACAGGGCGGAAAAATCACTGTCTGCTTTAAAAAAACTGTCTTCTCCCGTCACTAAAGTTATCAGGAATAAACAGCATGGCATTATTCCCTCTGTTGAGCTCGTCCCGGGAGATGTGGTTGAGTTAGAGTCCGGTGACCATGTTCCCGCTGACTGCCGCCTTGCCTGGCACACCGCTAATTTCAGCGTACAGGAAGCAAGCCTTACCGGTGAATCAACCCCTGTTTTAAAAACCTCTGTTGCTTTGGAAGAAAAAGATGTTCCATTGGCTGACAGGGCAAATATGGTATATATGGGAACATCCGTGGTTGCAGGAAAAGCAAAGATAATTGTTATTGACACCGGTATGGAGACTGAATTGGGAAAAATTGCCGGCATGATTCAGGAAATAAAGCATGAATCCACACCCCTGCAAAATAAACTGGAGGAATTCAGCAAACGGATAGTGTATGCCTGTTTCTTACTCGTAGGGTTGGTTTTTCTTCTTGAATGGTTGAGAGGCGGAAAAATAGTAGATGTTTTTTTGACTGCCGTAAGCCTTGCCGTTGCCGCTATCCCCGAAGGACTGCCTGCGGTAGTAACAATAGTATTGGCTCTTAGCGTTCAGCGGATGATAAAGCGTAATGCGCTTATCAGAAAGCTTCCTTCGGTTGAAACGCTGGGATGTGCTACGGTTATTTGTTCTGATAAAACCGGGACCCTGACAAAAAACGAAATGACAGTGCAGGGGGTTTTTGCAGGCAATAATATTTTTCATGTAACAGGCGTCGGCTATGAACCGAAAGGAGAATTCCTGCTGGGCGGGAAACAAATCAATGCTAATCAATATCCGCAATTGCAAAAACTGTTGCAGGCGGCAGTTTTGTGCAACGGTGCGCAGTTAGTCAGGAGCGGCGAGGGTTATAAAATAATCGGCGACCCCACGGAAGCCGCACTTTTAACGGCGGCGGCAAAGGCTGGAATTTGGAAAGATGAACAGGAGAAAGAATTTGTTTTTGCGGATGAAATTCCCTTTGATTCCGAACGCAAGAAGATGACTATTATACGCAGGAACAGTGAGCGTATAATTACATTCACCAAAGGCGCGCCTGAAGGGCTTCTGGAAGATTGCACGCATATTGAAAATGACGGTACGGTCAGTTTGATTACCGCAGAAGATAAGCAAAAGATACTTGAGGCAAACAGTGAATTTGCCAGCAATGCTCTGCGCGTGTTGGCGGTTGCCTATCGTGATTTGGGAGCGTCTCCCGTCCGCTATGAATCCGAGTCAGTTGAAAAACAACTTACGTTCCTGGGGCTGATTGCTATGATTGACCCTCCGAGGGCAGAGGTGAAAGAAGCAGTCGCTAAGTGTAAACAGGCAGGCATAAAGGCCGTGATGATTACCGGTGACCATAAGAATACGGCTGTTGCCATAGCCGGAGAACTCGGGATTTTCCGGGAAGATTCTCTTGCCTTTAGCGGCGAGGAATTGGACGGTTTGAATGAAGAAGCCCTTTTGGAGAAAGTTGAGCATATATCGGTTTATGCCCGTGTCTCTTCCGAACATAAGTTGAGGGTTGTGAGAGCCTGGCGCAAGCTTGGCCAGATTGTTGCCATGACGGGTGACGGCGTAAATGACGCACCTGCCGTCAAAGAGGCGGATATAGGCGTGGCTATGGGGATTACGGGTACGGATGTCACAAAAGAAGTATCCGACATGGTGGTGACGGATGATAATTTTGCTTCTATTGTCGCGGCAATTGAAGAGGGAAGAGGTATTTATGACAACATAAAGAAGTTTGTCCATTATCTCCTGTCTTGTAATACCGGCGAGATATTAGTGATGTTCGTATCTGCTCTTATAGGTCTGCCGATTCCTCTGCTTCCCATCCATATTCTCTGGATTAATCTTGTGACCGACGGTTTTCCTGCTCTGGCTTTGGGCGTAGAGCCGATTGAACCGAATATTATGTCCCGTAAGCCGCGGAAACCGAATGCCCCCGTAGTTACAAAAAAAAGGGCTTTTTTAATACTGACCCAGGGCGTCTTTATCGCTGTCTGCAGTTTATTGGCTTTCAGTTTTATTTTATTCGTGGAAAAAGAAGGGATAGGACGCGCCAGGACAGGAGCTTTCATTGTCCTTGCCTGTTCGCAATTGTTCCATTCCTTCAATTGCCGCAGTATGACCAAGTCTATCTTTGAACTCGGAATATTCAGCAACGCCAAACTGGTTCTTGCTACTTTTGTGTCATTCCTTTTGCAGGTGGCGGTAATATATCTTCCTTTCGGTCAAAAGATATTTAAAACCGAAGCACTGGGAATATTTGACTGGTTCTTAGTCCTGATTATTTCTTCTTTTCCTCTCTGGGCGATGGAGATTTGTAAAATATTTTTCAGAAAGAAGAAAGTGAATATTGAATAATCCCGGTATACTGTATGGATTTTGCTAAAACAAAATTACTAATATTAGGCAGTTCATTGCTTATGCGAGCTGTATGCAGATAAACATGTAAAGACAGAAAAAGGGAACTTGTTTTTCCGTTATACAATTGCTATACAATGGATATACGGTAGATATACGATTGTATAACGCAAACAAAAAAATTTTTTGTTTGCATATATCGGGAACAAAGTTCCTGTATAACTATTGTATTTTAGGAGGAAAACAATGATTAAGATAGGAAGGGCGATATTGAGCGTTTCAGATAAAACAGGCATTGTTGAACTGGCGCAGTTTCTGAAAAAATACAACGTGGAGATACTCTCCACCGGCGGAACTTCCAAAGCCCTTAAGGAAAAAGGGATTTCCGTGAAAGACGTATCCGAGTTCACCGGTTTCCCCGAGATACTTGACGGCAGGGTTAAGACCCTCCATCCCAGAATATACGGGGGGATTCTTGCCATACGCGACAACAGGGAACACCAGAAGCAGATGAAGGAGAACGACCTTGTCCCCGTTGATTTAATAGTATGCAACCTTTACCCTTTTGAAGAAACCTTAAAGAAAGGCGCCGGGCACGAGGAAATAATTGAGAATATAGATATAGGCGGACCCACTATGATAAGGGCCGCTTCCAAGAATTACAAGCATGTCTGCGTCCTTGTAAAGCCGGAGTTGTACGCTGAATTTATGAAGGAGATGGAAAGCAACGGAGGCGGTGTCGGCGAAGAGTTTGCCTTCCGGTGCGCAAAGGAGGTCTTCAGGCATACATCCAAATACGACTTTGCCATAGCGTCCTATTTTTCGGGAAGGATTGATAAGAAAAAACTGCCCGATGAGATGGATATGCACCTTGTAAAGGTACAGGACCTCCGGTACGGCGAAAATCCTCACCAGTCTGCGGGTTGGTATAGGTTTGCCGGCAGGCAGTTCGCCAGAGAGCAGTTCCAGGGGAAAGAGCTTTCTTTCAACAATCTTCTGGATATGGAATCAACCTGTACGCTTGTCAACCAGTTTTCTTCGCCTGCCTGTGTCATAACAAAGCATACCAACCCCTGCGGCGCCGCTGTTGCCGGGGATATTTTTGCCGCATATGAAAAAGCTCTTGAAACCGACCCATTGAGCGCATTCGGCGGGATAGCCGGATTCAACCGCAAGGTTGACGCGAAACTTGCCGAAAAGATGATTGAAAGATTTTATGAAGTGATTATCGCTCCGGATTATGAAGATGAAGCGCTTAAAGTTTTCAAAAAGAAGGAAAACTTGAGGATTATAAAAAGTCCGGCTGAAATAGTTCAGAACTACGACTTTAAAACTCTGAATGACGGGCTTCTCGTTCAGACTCCGGATAACAGAGAGTTTGAAAAAATGGATGTGGTCACCGTCAAAAAGCCGGACGAAAAAGAGATGTCCGCGCTGAAATTCGGCTGGACAGTCTGCAAGTTCGTAAAGTCTAACGCGATTGTGATTGTAAGCGGGACGCAGACCGTCGGCATAGGAGCGGGGCAGATGTCAAGGTTTGACTCCGCGCGGGTGGCGGTGATGAAGATGAACGACAATTTCAAAGAGAAACCCGCTCCGTTGGTTGTTGCATCCGACGCCTTTTTCCCGTTCCCCGACAGCATAGACGTTTTAAGGGAAGCGGGCGTGACCGCCATAATACAGCCGGGCGGCGCGATGAAGGACAAGGAAGTTTTCTCGGCATGCGATAAACACGGTATTGCAATGGTTCTCACGGGGATGCGGCATTTCCGCCATTGATAAAAACCGGGATTAGGGACCCGGGAACAGGGGATCGGGAAAAATGCCCCAAGCCCTCTCTTTGGATTCCTCTCCCCTTGGGGGAGAGGGTGCTGATGCGAAGAGTAATGAGCATCGTATAGCACTGAGGTCGAGTCGGTGAGACCGTTGACCGAAGCACGAAGTGCAAGAGAAGGTGAGGGGTAAGGGTTTTACCGAACCCCGAATCCCGGAACCCGTCATTTAAAATATGAACGAGATAGGGGCGAGAATACTCGGATATTCCTTTATAGGATTCTTTGCCGGGATATACCTTTTCTTCAAGGGCTTCCGGCTTTTGTGGCGCAAGCGGCTCATAGAGAACATTCCAACATCCAAAGTTCGGTCAATAGCCATGGGGTTGGTTGAACTTGAGGGATATGCGATACCCGACGTCATTCTTACTGCGCCTTATACGAAGACCCCCTGCGTGTTTTATCACATTATAATAGAACGGCTCGTCAGACATAAAAATTCAAGCAGTTGGGTGAAAGAGTTTGAGATGAAGACGGACATCCCCTTTTTTATTAAGGATGATACCGGCTGTGTTGTTCTTGACCCGAGAGGCGTTGAGACCGACCTATCTTTGAGATACGTCAACGTGGAATATGACAAAAGGTATAAAGAATACAACATAATTGAAAAAGAACCTATATATGTGCTGGGCACGGCGATGAGAACTGACAGTACAGAGGAAAAAATACATAAAGAAGTTGAGGCAAGGATAAAGGAAGCGATAGAAAATCCCGAAATGAAAGAGGGGTTTGATTTAAACAAGGATATGTGGATAGATGAGAAAGAGTGGGAGACTGCGAGGGAAGAGATAAGGAAAAAAGTGTCGGAGGAATTTGTTTCCGTGGACGAAGGGACGGGGAAGTCATCGCAGTTTGTGCCTGAATACCTTAAAAATGTTATCATAGGAAAAGGAGAGATGGATAAAAATTTTATCCTGTCCAACAAAAGCGAAAAGGAATTAGTAGATAATTATAAATACAAGGTATTTTTTTGTGTCTTCGGCGGCGTAGCGCTGACGCTTGCCTGTTTAGGCATAATTCTTTCAAACACAGTTTTCAAAGGGAGGTAAATATGGGAATGGCGCTTATTGTGATGCTGTTTCTGGCAGGATTTGTGATTATAGGCCTTGCCCTTTATTTTGTAAGCATTTACAACGGGCTGGTGCGGTTGAGCAGGGACGTAGATAAGAACTGGTCCAACATAGACGTCATGCTGAAACAGAGATACGATGAAATCGGCAAGCTTGTCAAGGTCTGCGAAGGATATATGAAATACGAAAGAGAGACGCTGGAAAAGATAACCAGTTTGAGGACAGACTACATGAGGGCCGGCTCGGTTGAGGAAAAAGGGAAGATAGACGGCGCCATAACAGGGGCGCTGAAGACCATATTTGCGGTTGCTGAAAATTATCCGGATTTGAAGACAAACAATAATTTTATTCAACTGCAGACAAGAATCAGCGAGATTGAAAACAATATTTCGGACAGGAGAGAATTTTATAACGACAGCGTGAATTTTTATAACATAAGGATACACCAGATACCAGACATGATTGTGGCTGGTATGCTGGGCTATAAAGACAAGACTCTTTTTAAGGTTTCCGAGGAAGAGCGCAAGGACGTTGACATAAAATTTGAATTCCCTAAATAATCTGGAAGGAAAAGAGATAAATCACCTTTCTTACTGCTTGTCATTGCGAGCCCCAATTTATTTGGGCGCGGCAATCTGACGCTTTTTGTCATCCCTGTCCCTGCTTGATACACGCAGGGATAAACGAAGCAGGGATCTATATAGAAAACCGCCGGATTGCATCGTGGCACACCATGCTTCTCGCAATGATAAAAAAGCGGATTCGGAGATAAATGGAAATATATGATGTTGTTGTTATTGGAGGGGGGCCTGCCGGTTGTATGGCGGCGATTAAGGCGGGGGAGGCAGGGAAAAAAGTTCTTCTGCTTGAGAAGAATCAAGATATAGGAGTAAAACTTCTGCTGACCGGAAACAAGAGGGGCAATATAACCAACCTTGAAAATATAGAGGAGTTTTTCACCAAATATAGAAACGGACAGTTCTTGAGGAATTCATTTGCCCTGTTTTTCAACGAAGACCTCATTGAATTTTTTGAAAGCAGCGGCCTGCGTTTTAAGGTTGAACGGGGCAAAAGAATCTATCCTGAAAGCGATAATGCCGGCGATATAGTTAAACTGCTGAAAAAACTTTTAAAGAAACACGGCGTTCAGGTCACTCTTGGAAAAACAATAAAGTCCATTACCCGTAACAAAGATTTTTTTGAATTGTCCGCTTCTGGGACAAATTTTGCCGGCAGGAAGGTGATTATTGCTTGCGGAGGGAAAAGTTTCCCCGGAACAGGTTCAGACGGGGTCGGCTACATTCTTGCGAGAAAGGCGGGACATACGATTACAAAACCTGTCCCGGCTCTTTGCGGTATTGAGGTGGTAAGAACGGATTTTGCTGCTAAATGCAGAGGTATAGCCCTGAAAAATGTCAGGGTTTCGGCATTCTTGCGTGGGAAAAAAATAGGCGAAGAATTCGGCGAGGTTTTATTTACTCATTACGGATTAAGCGGTCCCGCAGTCCTCAATATGAGCGGGGATGTTTCCGAGCATATGGGTGAGGGTGAAATAAAACTTGAGATAAACTTTAAACCTGCTCTTACGCGGGATAAACTTGACAGCCGCCTGCTCCGGGAATTAAAAGAAAATTCAAACAAACATTTGAAAAACATGTTTAAAAATCTTTTGCCAATGGGTTTAATACCTCATTTTTTACAGTATGCCGGCATAGACGGTGAAAAACGGGCAAATCAGATTACGAAAGAGGACAGGGAGAAAATGATAGATGCCTTGATGCATTTTACCATGCAGGTTAAGGGGCCAAGGAAGTTTGTGGAGAGCATGGTAACGCGGGGCGGTGTCAGCGTAAAGGAAATAAATCCAAAAACAATGGAGTCTAAAATTGTCCCCGGACTCTTTTTTGCGGGAGAGGTTATAGACGTTGACGGAAAGACGGGGGGGTATAATCTGCAGGCGGCGTTTACCACCGGCTATGTCGCCGGTATCTCTTCCGCTTCCACTTTAGGCACATAAGCCCTTGATATACAATAGTTATATGGGAACTTCGTTCCCGATATATACAAACAAAGAAGATGTTTTGTTTGCGTTATACAATCGTATAACTATCGTATATCTATTGTATAGCAATCGTATAACAGGAATAGAAGATTCCTCTATATAGCCCGAATTAAAAACGGTTACTACGCCTACACTTCACGCATATGAATTATTTAGAGAAATTTTTCAGGTAGTATTTCTGATTTAGGTATACAATCTCTTTTATTTTCCTGTCTTTAAGCAGTTTTTTAACAATATCCCATGAACCGCCGGCTTTCTTCAGAAAATCTTCTACCTGTTTTTTGCTCATAGGATGTACTGAAACGATATTCAGCAGGTCTTTTTCCGCATCTCCCGTAAAGCCGAAACTGCCAGTTCCTCCGCCGGTTATCAACTCGGTGTTTAAACCGTATTCCCCGAAAAGATGGTAAGCCCTGTTTATTTTCTCCTCATCAGGAGGCAGTACCCATTTTTCCGCGGGCGGTCTTGTAGGGATTCCTATGAAAGCAACAGCCGGTTTTATCTCCGACAGGAACTCTGCCGTGTTTCGCATATCTTTCTCGTTGTCATTTATGTTTTTTACCAGCAGGGTTTCCGTAAGCAGTTTTCCTTTGAAAACAGCGGAGAATTTTTTGATGCCATCAAGAACAGCATCGTAATTTATGTCCGGAGCAGGTCTGTTGATTTTCTCCCAGACTTCCTTATTTCCCGCAACGTCTATTTTAAGAGAGACAAGGTCGGCTTTCTTCAAATCCCGCCTGACATCCTCCCTCCAAAGCAAAGAAGAGTTTGTGATAACCGCTGTCTTTATTTTGAATTTTTTAAGCCCTGCTATCTCTTTGCCTATGTTTATATCAAGAGTCGGCTCTCCGTCAGGCACGAAGGAAAGAAAATCAACCGTTTCTTTATTTTCTTTCAGGCGTTCCAGGGTATTGCTGACTTTTTCTATTATTTTTTCAACCGGATAAAACACCTGTCTTTCTGTTGAGATATTTTTCGTCCTGCCTATCTGGCAGTAAACACAGGAATAACTGCATATTTTAGGAGGGATATTGTTAATCCCCAAACTCTGCCCCAGTCTTCTTGACGGCACCGGCCCGAATATTATCTTTTCTTCCATAATCCTATTTTACTCCATTTGTTATCTGTAGACAAAACAACTATTTCAAAAGTGTAGAAGTATTAAGAATAGTTCGTTTTTACACAAGCATACTTCCCCCTCACTTTTCCTATAGCGAGGGGAAAGTACTTGTTTACTTTCGCATTCAACACGAATTTAATTATCGTAACAACGGTTCATTGTTATTAAGCCCAAACTATATTATTCCCTGTCATACAAAGTATTGTCTATTCCAACGTAACCGAGATAGTTGGATTTTTGTATGTCTTCACTGCTTGCATAAACTCCTGCATGAGTTGCATCCAGTTGTCTCGATTCAACATGCCCGTCGCAGAAAGCCACGTTGGCTCTGCCGTTATGTCTGAAATGAATACTCGGGGTGGAAGGAATAAGCATACCCCATTCGCTATAGTCCCAGTAGGGAGCCGTTACGAAACAATATTCTATAATGCCGGAGGTTTGCCATATGGCACAGTCTGCAAGCATTATTGTTTCGGACGGCCTTCGGATTCGGGATTCCTTCGCAGGAAGTTCAGCTTCAGACGACCCATATGGCCCACTGCCGCCGACATACTGGTCGTTGTATCCGTATCCGCCTCCTCCTCCCTCCCATCCTGCTGAAAATCTTTTAAAAGACGGGCAGGCTCTGATTTTTTTGTCAGGCAGGTATGGATAGATAGGTGTTTCCGTGGTCATAACAAAACTGCTTGGCGACCACGGATTTCCGGAAACCCGTTCACCGAACCATCTGTGATTATTGGCGCTGCAAATATCGCTGGCGGCAGGCGGATAATATCCATAATCTGCCGTGTACATGATAAAAGCCATTGCCAGTTGTCTTAAATTACTCATACATACTGCCTGTCTCGCCCGCTCCTGTGCTTTTGACAGTGCAGGCAGCAGCATTGCGGCCAGCGTCGCTATTATCGCCACTCCCAGCAACAACTCAATCAACGTAAAACCTTTTCTTCTCATTTTAACTCCCCTTTGCCTCGAAGGGCGGTTGTTGTCCGGTATGAAACGTCTTCTGGCTTAGGCTCTGTCTGCTTCCCGTTCCTTCCCGCCAAAAAGGCAGTGGATTTTGCGGGTTTCGTCACCTTCACAGCAGCGGGACTGCACCTGAATTTCACAGGTTTCCGTTTTTCATACCGGCATTTCACTTTTCCTATAGTCCGTTTTAATACACATCTTTGTAATTATTTCATCGGACATCACCTCTTTTGATATACCTGTCATGCCCACATAATAAAAAAGCCCAACCTCCCGAACAAACGAATAGAGGCTGGGCTCATAAAATCCTTGCCGTTAATGCTGTCTTCAGCACCTCTATCCCCGGAGGTTTTCGTACTCTGACTCGCAGGTAGAAATTATCCGCCTGCATACAGTTGCGGGCACAGTTTCGGATTCTCACCGAATTCCCTGCCAAAGTTAATGTTCTCTTGTAACACACTATAACTATTGTTGTCAAATTTTTCGTCCGGATTGTCAGTTGCATTTTTCCCCTAAGTTTTTTAAATGAATAGTTGTTGCTTCAGAAAAAAAAATATCATATAATTAGTGGGAAATACTTACGGGATTAATATGAAAAAAGGCGCAATGACGTTTCAGGATATATGGCGGAATCTTGAAGAGTTCTGGCTGAAAAAGGGTTGTGTTTTATGGCATCCCTATAATGTTGAAGTGGGTGCGGGAACGCTTAACCCTGCGACCTTTTTCGGCATTCTCGGCGAGGGAAAGTGGAAGGTCATATACATGGAGCCCTCCGTAAGGCCTGCCGACGGGAGATACGGTGATAACCCTGTGCGTTTGTATATGCACCATCAGATACAGGTGATAATGAAGCCGCCTCCGGACAAGATACAGGATATTTACCTTGAAAGCCTTTCTTCAATAGGGATAAAGACGGACAAGCACGACATAAGGTTTGTGGAAGATAACTGGGAAGCTCCGACGCTGGGCGCATGGGGAGTTGGCTGGGAGGTCTGGCTTGACGGTTTGGAAATCACACAGTTTACGTATATGCAGCAGGCAGGCGGCATTGACCTGTCTCCGCCTTCCGTGGAGATAACTTACGGTTTGGACAGGATTGCGAACTTTATACAGAAAAAGAAGAGCGTTTACGACCTGCAGTGGAATAAGGAAGTTACTTACGACAGAATGAGCAAAGACAGGGAGAAAGACTATTCCGTCTACAGTTTTGACAAGGCGGATGTTTCCCTGCTCTTTGAGCTGTTTGACAGGTTTGAGAAAGAGGCGGGGAGGTTGTTGGAGGAGTGCGTCCTTTATCCCGCCTATGATTATGTACTGAAGTTGTCACATGTTTTTAATCTGCTTGACGCAAGGAAGGCGATAAGTGTCACCGAGAGAGTAAGGTATATCGGCAGGGTCAGGAAACTGGCAAGGATATGCGCCGATTTATACCTGAAGCGGGAAAAAGGTATAATATAGGGAAATTATTAGATTGCCGCGCTAAGAAGCGCTCGCAATGACAAACGAGGGTGAAGTTTGTAATTACAGAAAAGTTAATAGCCATAAATCCCTCCCACACTCCCCTTTCCGCCACTAAGACTTTGGCGGACAGGTGTCAAAGGGGGGATTAAGAGGGGATTTGGAAGTAACTATGTAGATAGCCGGGATGGTGGAACTGGCAGACACGTACGTTTGAGGGGCGTATGGCGCAAGCCGTGGGGGTTCAAATCCCCCTCCCGGCACTACAAGCTTCATTGGAAGGGGGTTTGAAGAGAGCGAAGTCAGGGATTGCGAGCGAGCGCAGCAATCCCAGCGAATGGCCGACCCGAGCAGTTTCGGGATGCGAGAGGCGCCAAATCCCCCTCCCGGCACTACAAGCTTCATTGGAAGGGGGTTTGAAGAGAGCGAAGTCAGGGATTGCGAGCGAGCGCAGCAATCCCAGCGAATGGCCGACCCGAGCAGTTTCGGGATGCGAGAGGCGCCAAATCCCCCTCCCGGCACTACAAGCTTCATTGGAAGGGGGTTTGAAGAGAGCGA
>CAZAMK010000011.1:12130-15826 GCA_964486345.1 uncultured bacterium | reverse complement strand
GACCAAGTAAAATTGGACGTATCATGAACGAGACAGAAAAACAGTTAAGTGTTATTAAAAAAAACACGGCGGAGATTATAGAAGAAAAGGAATTAAAGGAAAAAATCAGCAGTTCGCTGACAAAAAATACCCCCTTGAGGGTTAAGTACGGCATTGACCCTACTGCTCCAGAGATACACCTCGGGCATACAGTCCCCATCAAGAAGTTGAGGGATTTTCAGGACCTCGGCCACAGGGTCCTTTTTTTGATAGGGGATTTTACCGCCAGAATTGGCGACCCCACGGGCAGAAACGAAACCAGGCCCATTTTGTCGGTTGAACAGATACAATCCAATCTTTCAAGATACAGGGAGCAGGCGGGCAAAATCCTTGACCTCTCAAAGACGGAATTCGTTTACAATTCCGAATGGCTGTCAAAACTCACCCTTGAGGAAGTCATAAAACTCACCTCTGTTTTTACCATTGCGCAGATTCTGGAAAGGGAGGATTTTTCCCAGAGGTATAAGTCGGGGCGGCCGATATGCATGCAGGAGTTTTTATATCCGCTCCTTCAGGGGTATGATTCTTACGCCCTTAACGCCGACATAGAAATCGGGGCGACGGAACAGAAATTCAACCTCCTTGCCGGCAGGACCATACAGGAGGCTTTTGGACAGAAAAAGCAGGTGGTGATAACCATGCCCATTCTCGTGGGCACGGACGGCGGCAGGAAAATGAGCAAGACATATAACAATCATATCCCCATAGAGGTATCTGCGGACGAGATGTTCGGGAAGCTGATGTCAATTCCCGACGGGACAATGGAGGAATATTTCCGCCTGCTGACAACCGTTGCGGAAGGGGAGTTTAAAGAGATTATCAAAAGCAACCCGAGGCAGGCGAAAGGCATGCTTGCGAAAGAGATAGTAAAGAGTTATTTCGGCGGTATCGCCGCGGAGGAATCCGAAAAGGAATTTGAAAAAATATTCAAAGAAAAACAGGCGCCGTCTGATATACCCGTGTTTGTTGTGGGGAAAAGCCTTCTGGATTCCGTCGGCACGGCCTCCGTAGTGGACATTATCGCCAGTTCAGGGCTTCTTTCCTCAAAGGCTGAAGTGAAAAGAATGGTTATACAGAATGCTGTAAAGCTGGATAACCAGATGATAAGCGACCCCGCCGCCAGGATAGCCGTGAAAGACGGGCAGGTTCTCAAAGTCGGAAAACGCAAATTCCTTAAGCTGACAACAAAACCATAACCATTAAATGTTGTCATTCCTGCGGATATTTGGCAGGAATCCAGATTTAATTTTTCAATACCGGATTCCCTTCACTCTTTCCCTCTCCCCTCGGGGAAGAGGATAAAGGTGAGGGGGCGGGGGAGTAGATAATGGATAAGAAAATAAGAGAGGAGTTGAGTTTGTACGGCAAAAAACTTGTGGAGAAAGGGCTTGTTGCCGGGCCCGGCGGAAATATAAGTGCAAGAGAGGGGGAGCATGTTTTTCTTTCTCCGAGCGGCTTTTTCCTGGACGAGATAGAGGAGAAGGACTGGGTTAAAGTAAATCTCAATACGGGCAAGATCTCAGGGGATTTGAGGCCCACCTGCGAGACGTCTATGCATCTGGGCATCTATCTGGAAAGGGAAGAGATAAGAGCGGTCATACATACCCACCCTCCCATAGCCGTGGGATTGATATCTGCGGGAGTGAAATTTAAGCCGGTTTTCCCTGATTACGTGGCTGTTCTCGGAAGAGAAGTGCCCGTGATTGAATACGTACTGCCGGGAGGAGAGGCGATAAGGAAGATGGTCGTGGCAAAAATAAAGAAATATAATATTGTTCTCCTGAAAAACCACGGAGTGGTATGTATAGGCGAGACGTTAAAAGAGGCGTTTGCAAGAAGCTGGCTTGTTGAAGAAACGGCAAAGACTATATTCGTGGGCAAGATTGCGGGAAACCTCAAGTGCCTTAACCTGAAGGAAGTTGAAGAAATTGAAAATCTTGAGGCGGAGGACTACAGAAAAGCCCTCCTGAAAAGCACAGGTAAATAACTATGAAGCGCAAAACGAACAGCGAAGCATGGGATGCCGGTATCGCCACACTGAAACCGACGAGAAAACAGCTTGAGTACGGCCTTAAATTGCATGCCGAATCCATTGTTGTTGACGCTTACGGCCTGGGAATTTATGGGCGTCCGTCCCGCAAAGGCGCTCTGGAGATATTCTCCGCCCTTAAAGGCAAGTTTGCAGACGGCGCTTCCGCCCGGGAACTGGCGGATTTCAATGAAGAGATGGGGCAGGTGATGAACATTGCTGATGAAGAGGCATGGAATGACTACCTGGATGCGTGGGAGTTTTCAGGGGTTACCTGCATTTTCCAGAATGCAGGGGAGGAGAGCCAGGATTCACTTCGTATCATGAGAAGGCTGGCGAGGCATACGCTCATCACTGATTTCAGGAAAGAATTTGTTTTTAAAGCGGCATCGCCGCAGGATATAAAAAACGCCAAGAAAGATAACAAACACTGCCTTTATTTTTCCGCAAACGGGGTTCCTCTTGTCCAGAGATGGGAGGCGGCAGAAAATGAGCTGGATTTTATACGTCTTTTTTTCCAGATGGGCATAAGGATGATGCACCTTACATACAACCGCAGGAATATGCTCGGGGATGGCTGCGGAGAGAGTTCTGATGCGGGGTTGAGCGACTTCGGCAGGGCGGCGGTCAAAGAGATGAACAGGGTCGGAGTTATTGTTGACATAGCCCATTCCGGATGGAAAACAAGCAAACAGGCGGCAGAAGTTTCCTCCAAACCTGTTGTCGCAAGCCACTCTGCCTGTGTTGCTCTGAATATGCACTACAGGTGCAAACCTGACGAGGTTATAAAATCTCTTGCGGACAGCGGAGGATATATCGGTATCTGCTGTTACGAGAGGTTTCTCGGGCAGGACGGAGGGATAAATGCACTTGTTAACCATATAGACTATGTTGTGAAAAAATTCGGTGCGGACCACGTTGCGATAGGCACCGACCGCGTCTCTTACGGCGTACGCGGCCAGGATAAAAAGAACCCCGCTTTCAATTTCCCGAAAATGAAACCTGTCTGGGAATACCTGTGGCCCGAAATCAGTGTTTCCTCAAAAACCTTAAAGCAGTTTGAGAAATCCTCTCCGACCATTGAGTGGACAAACTGGCCTCTCTTTACGGTGGGGCTTGTTCAAAGAGGATATTCCGATTCCGATATACGCAAGATAATAGGCGGAAACGTCTTGAGGGTTGCGGAAGCAAATTTGGCAGGCCTGCCCTATAAGAAAGAATATTGACTATGAATCTATGGCGGATAAAAGACAGAGAATTAAGGATTGAGAAGTTTTTGCTGATGGGGATACTGAACATTACGCCGGATTCCTTTTATTCCGGTTCAAGGTATCCTGATTTTCAGAAGGCAGCGGAACACGCGAAAGAGATGGTGGACGAAGGGGCTGATATAATAGATATAGGAGGGGAATCAACCAGGCCGGGCAGTGAAAAAATTTCCGCAGAAGAAGAAACAGAAAGGGTTGTTCCCCTCATAAAACTGCTTTCCAAAGAAACGGATGTTCTCATATCCTGCGATACATACAAAAACAAGGTTGCGGAAAAAGCGGTTGAAGTGGGAGCGTCAATAATCAACGATATCTCGGCATTCTCCATGGACGGCAGGCTTTTTGACGTTGTGAAGGGTT
>CAZAMK010000011.1:431-12120 GCA_964486345.1 uncultured bacterium | reverse complement strand
CGCCTTTTTATAAAGATGCGGTCTCTGAAATATATAATTTTCTGGATGAGAAGCTGAAGCGGATGGCGGATAACGGAATTAATCCGCAGAGGGTTGCCGTTGACCCGGGCATCGGGTTCGGGAAGCGTCTGGAGGACAATCTTGCACTATTAAACAAACTTGAACGGTTTAAGAAATTAAACAGGCCTGTAATGGTCGGTACCTCAAGAAAGGCCTTCATCGGCAAACTTTTAAACGACCTGCCTGCGGAAGAACGCCTTGAAGGTTCTCTTGCCTCTGCCGTAATAGCATATACAAAAGGTGTGTCAATCTTCCGGGTGCACGACGTAAAAGAAACCCGCCGCGCCCTTACCGTCGCCTCTGCTATCCTGCACGTTGACAGAAAATGAGGGTTAGGGTAAGATTTTCATAAAGCATCTAATTCTTTAGGTTTTTCCAACCGTTCCTTTAATGGAAGATATTCGTAAGTCAAGATGAATAAAATTTTTCCAAAGTCAACCTGCTCTTTTTCATCTTTCATTTTTGTAATAAGTTCATCTTTTGTGTATTTTGTCCAGCCAAATGTTTTATCGGGGTTGGGTTCGCCAAACAATTGCAGTTGAATAATTAAATCCTTGGCCTCCCATCTGCAAATAAAATCCGCATTCTGGCTGGAAAAACCTATCAATCTCAAATCTTCGTTATCAAAAATAGGGTTAATAAATTCCTTCTCAAAAGACGGAGGACCGTATTTCAAAGTAATTAGCTCTTTTAGCCTTCTGAATCTGTCCTTCAACTCAACTGCGGAATTGTCAAGAGTAGTGGTATCAAAAAAAGTAGTGATTTTATTTAATTTCGTATGCAAATATGGCTGTTGTATTATCAAATAATAAGTACAAGTTTTTTCAGGTACATCTATTTTTACAAGTGAACCCTTATATGCTAACATACCCGGTTTTTCATCAATTCTCTTAAGATTAAAAGAGGATATTTTGCTCTTTGTTTCAAACAGCGATTCTCCAAATTGAACTCCCATAACAGTTGGCAGTACTTCCGCCTGCTCTGCGCACCATCCTGCTATATTGACAAAGATGGTCAATACCAGCACTGCACTTTGCAGTTTATTTTTTATAGACATTATTTTTCCCCCTCCCTTCCATCCATTTTATTACTGCTATGTCTAAATGTCAAATATTATAAATGACCTATAGAAAATATATTTTGCTTTTTATTGCCCATAGGACAACTTTCTTTATAGACTTTAAGGCTATTAAATAAAGTTTTCATTTAGGAGATAATATTAATATGAGTAAAAGTATTTATCTTCAGGTAGGAAGCAGAGTAAGAGAAATCAGGGAACAGATGGGGATAACGCAGGAAAAACTGGCATTTAAGGCGGAAATTCATCCGAGTTTTCTAAGTCATATAGAACGGGGTACGAAGAAAGCCAGTCTTGAAACCATGGAGAAATTAGCCGAGGCGCTGGGAGTCCCTACGCAAAATCTGTTTGCTCCTCAAGAGGAACCCATAACTTATTTAAAGAGTGAAGAAGAACTTTTTATCCGGAAGATATCAAATTTGCTAAAGGATAAGGATGCCAAATTCAAGCAGGTAGTATGGCGGGTTGTCAAATATCTGGATGAAGATAAAAAATAACCGCGTTTTTCTTTCCCTCCTTTGACCGTCCTCCCAAAACAAGAATCTATTTAATGTTTACAGATCTCTGGAAGTTTTGTATAATATAGATAAACGATATTAAACGAAGGAGGAGGAATTATGGCGAAGGTTAAACTGATTGGAGTTAAAATGCCTTTAGACCTTGCCTATACGCTTGAGCAGGTTGCCGGCAATGAAAACAAGACCGTATCTGTTCTTGTCAGAGAAATAGTATCGGAGTATCTTGAATCTGAAATTTCTCTGGCGGCATGGGAGACAATAGAAAAAGGCCGGCAGGAATACAGAGAAGGCAGGTGCATACCTTGGCGTGAGGCGTTTAATGGATAGATATACCGTACTTTTATCTTCCCATTCAGCCGGATATTGCAGGAAAGCCAACAAAAAAACGCAGGATGTTATTAAGCAATGCTTTCTCTGTCTTGAAGAGAATCCTTATTATCATCCTGGCGGCAGGATAAGAAAAATTGTCGGTCAGAGAGGGATTTACCGTTTCAGAATCGGCGACCTAAGGATTATTTATGAGGTAAACGAGGCAAAAAAGGAAGTCATTGTTTTACTTATCGGTCCAAGAGGTGATATTTACAAAAAAATTTGACAATTGACTGCAAAATGTATACAGAGGCAATTTATGATTGAGAACCTTTTTTCTTCAAAAACACGGGTTCCCTCCCCTTTTACCTGCTTAGAGAAAAGCCTTGAGAAAGCAGGGCGGAGGTTTTTCTAAAAGAAACATCTTTTCCCTTTACGGCGTTTTAACTTAATAGTAAAACAATAGCATAAAATATCAGGAGGATATAGGCGGATAACCAAAATGAAATACAGGGTTTCAGTAATAATTGAAAAAGATGATAAAAAGGGTTATTTTGCTTTTTGCCCGGAATTGCAGGGATATTATACCCAGGGCGATACTTACGAGGAAGTTATTGAAAATATCAGGGATGCTATTAAACTTAATATTGAAGACAGACGAGAAAATAAAGAAGCAATTTCCCATTCTGAAATCGTTAATTTTACCTCTTTGGAAGTAACTGTATGAGTGAAAAACTGCCGAAAGTTACAGAAAAAAATAGAAAATTTTCTGATTCTGGTAGACTTATGAAAAGGAAAAACTAAAAAATGAGGATATTGTGTCTTGACGTGGGGGAAAGATGGATAGGCATGGCGGTCAGCGATGAAACTAAAATGCTGGCAAGAGGTTTAGGACGGGTTGAACGCGACGGCAGAGAGTTGCGAGAAATCAAGGAAACCATCTCAAAATATGAAGTGGAAAGCATTGTTTACGGCCTGCCTCTGCGTATGGACGGCTCTATCAGTTCCCAGACGGAAAGGACTATGGCGTTCATTTCAAAACTGCAAGAGGAGATAAAAATCCCTTTTATGCCTTTTGATGAAAGGTTGAGTTCCAAACAGGCGGAGACGATTCTGCTGAAGGCGGATTTGAGCAGGAAAAAACGGAAGAAGCACGTAGATAAGCTTGCCGCGCAGATAATACTCCAGAATTATCTTGACTCAAAGAGAGAGGAAGAAGTAGAGGAGTAAGTTATTGTTGTTGAGATTGCCGCGGGACTTCGTCCCTCGCAATGACAAAAAGATGGGGGTGTAAGGATAAGACGTAAAGGCACCCCTCACCCTGACCCTCTCCCCCAAGGGTAGAGGGGAGTGTAATTATAAGAATGGGACAATCTTTGCAATCTCAATTTTTCTGCCAGGCGGCGGCCACCTTTTCAGCTACTTTCTCGCCCACCTTTTTATCCAGAGGGGAAGGTATAATGTAGTCGGGAGAGAGTTTATTCTCCGGCACATAGCCGGCAATTGCCATGCTTGCCTCAAACTTCATTTTTTCCGTTATCTTCAATGCTCTCACGTCAAACACTCCCCTGAATATGCCGGGGAAGGCAAGCAGGTTATTTATCTGATTTTCCATGTCGCTTCTTCCCGTTCCGACAACTGCGGCGCCTGCCCTTTTCGCTATTTCAGGCATAATCTCCGGCACCGGGTTGGACATGGCGAATACGACGGCATTTTTATTCATGGACCGGACCATCTCCCCGCTAACGGTGTCAGGACCGGAAACCCCTATAAACACGTCCGCTCCTTTCAGTGCGTCTGCAAGCAAGCCGTTAACTGATGGGAGAAGGTATTGAAGAGCGTTTTCCTTGGCGGGGTTCATGTTCTCTTTCCTGCCGGCGCATATTATGCCTTTTGTGTCGCACAGCATGATTTTCTTTGCGCCCGCGTAGCGGAGGAATTTCATAATTGCTATCCCCGCCGCTCCTGCCCCGCTTATGACAATCTTTATCTCCGGCAGATTTTTGTTTACAATTTTCAGGGCATTGGTCAGGGCCGCAAGGACAACCACTGCAGTTCCGTGCTGGTCGTCGTGAAAAACGGGGATGTCCAGAGTCTCTATTAGCCTCCGTTCAATCTCAAAGCACCTCGGCGCCGAGATATCCTCAAGGTTTATACCGCCGAATCCCGGTGCTATCAGGGAAACGGTTTTTATTATTTCTTCGGTATCCTGGCTGGCGATGCATATGGGGATGGCGTCAACCCCGCCGAATTCTTTAAAAAGGATTGCCTTGCCTTCCATCACGGGCAGTGCGGCTTCAGGGCCTATGTTTCCCAGTCCCAGAACCGCGCTTCCGTCAGTTACGACGGCAACCGTGTTCCATTTTGCCGTGTATTCATAGACAAGAGGATTGTTGTCCTTGATTTTCAGGCACGGCTCGGCTACACCCGGGGTGTAAGCAAGAGAAAGGTCTTTTTTGTCCGCAAGAGGGACTTTTGACTTTATCTCTAATTTGCCTTTGGTTCTTTTATGGAGTTCAAGAGACTCCGCGTAGATGTCGTTTTTCATAACTCTCTAAAAACGTGAAATGATAGACGTGAAAAGTGAAACGGCGTTTTTTGTCATTCCTGCATGTTTTAAGCAGGAATCTATAACCACTCTTTTCTCTGGATCCCTGCTAAGTTTATCCCTGTATGTATTAGACAGGGACAGGGATGACACACAACGTCACTTCTCACTACTTATCTAAATAACGTATTGCGCATGATGAAAGACGCAAAAACGATGGCAATTATTGACATCAGTTTTATCAGGATGTTAAGCGAAGGACCTGCCGTATCCTTAAAAGGGTCTCCCACAGTGTCGCCCGTAACTGCCGCCTTATGCGCATCCGTGCCCTTGCCGCCGAAATTGCCATGTTCTATATATTTTTTTGCGTTATCCCATGCCGCGCCCGCATTTGCCATCATAACAGCTACGGCGAAGCCGCTTGCCAGCGCCCCTATAAGCAAGCCCAGCAAGGCTTCCAGCCCGAGGAACAGTCCCACTACAATAGGGAGCACTATGGTTATTACGGAAGGAGCCAATATCTCTTTCTGCGCTGACTTTGTGCAGATGTCCACTGCCCTTGCATAATCCGGTTTTGCCTTGCCTTCCATGAGCCCTGCTATTTCTCTGAACTGTTTTCTTACCTCCTCCACGATATCCTGCGCGGTTCTACCGACCGCTCTCATAGCCATTGACGAAAAGAACATCGGATACATCGCTCCGATGAATAACCCGGCAAGCAGGCGTACGTTCATTACGGAAAGGTCTATGTTCCCGCCTAAAATAATAATCTGTTCTTTGAACGCCGCAATTAATGCAAGCGTGGTGAGCGCCGCAGAGCCGATTGCAAAACCCTTGCCTGTAGCGGCTGTTGTATTGCCCAAAGAGTCAAGGGCGTCTGTTCTCTGCCTTACGAAGGGCGGCTGATGCGACATCTCCGCATTTCCTCCGGCATTGTCAGCCACCGGCCCGTAAGAATCGGTTGCCAGTATTATTCCGAGAGTGCTTAGAAGTCCGACGCCAGCAAGTCCTATCCCGTAAAGCCCTATCTGGGGATGGTGTAACCCGCCGGCGAACATATAGGCGCCTATTGTTGCCAGGGCAATTGTTATAACCGGAGCCGCCGTGGAGTTCATCCCTGCCGCTAATCCCTCTATGATAACCGTGGCATGCCCCGTAAGAGAAGATTTGGCGACATTCTGTGTAGGTTTATACGAATCTGATGTAAAGTATTCGGTGAAAAAGGCGATTAAAATCCCTGCGCCAATACCGCATATTACCGAGCCGAAAAGCCGCTTGTATTCAGGCCCAAGTATTAGTACTATGGCGAAATATGTGGCAATTAGGACAAGAATCGCCGCCGCATATGTGCCTTTCCGCAGAGCCATGAGAAGACTGCTTTGAGATGCATCTTCTTTTACCTGTATAAGAAGCCCGCCTATCATGGATGCGAAAACACCTATGGCCGAGCTTGCCAGAGGGAGGGAGATTCCCTTAAATCCGAGCCCTGCCGAGACTGCAAGAGCCATAGTAGCAAGGATTGAACCGACATAGGATTCAAACAGGTCTGCGCCCATTCCCGCTATATCTCCCACGTTATCTCCCACGTTATCTGCGATAACCGCAGGGTTTCTCGGGTCGTCTTCAGGTATGCCGGCTTCCACCTTTCCTATAAGGTCTGCTCCGACGTCCGCTCCCTTGGTATATATGCCGCCGCCGACTCTGGCGAACAGCGCCTGGGAACTGGCGCCCATTCCGAAACTTATCATCGTAGAGGCGATAAAATCAAGCCCCAAGCCGTTTCGTATGCTGAACCATTTTACAAGGGTATATCCGACACCGACAAATAACAGTGCCAGGCCGACTACGGTCAGGCCCATTACAAGACCGGAGGAAAATGCTATTTTTAATGCTTCGTTAAGAGAATTCTTCGCCGCATATGTCGTTCTTGAGGAAGAGTTGGTTGCTACGGTCATTCCGATATATCCGCTCAACGCGGAAAAGAATCCGCCTCCGAGAAAGGCGAACGGAATAAAAAGGTTCATATAGCCGAATTTTGTAAGGATTAACAGTAAAACAAAGACAATACCGAAGAAAAGGCCTACGCCTTTATACTGTCTTACAAGATACGCCTTAGCTCCGATTTTGACCGCTTGCGCGATTTCTAACATTTCGGGCGTACCTTCTTTTTTCTTCATGATGTTACGCGTAAGCCAACCTATATACGCCATTGCAAAAAGTGCGCTTGCTATCGTAAATACCTGAATTCCCATCCCTTCCATTGTTTCCTCCTATGCATTATAAAGACTCATCGCTTTTTCAATGCCGCTTTTTATAATTTCCTCTATTGCCGAGCAGGCTTTTTCAAGAGAATCTTTAACCAGAGGCTCTTCTTCAGGCAGAAAGGGCGAAAGGACATAGTCAACATAGGAATTTTCCGTCTTTGCCCTGCCTATGCCTATCCTTACTCTGACAAAGTCCCTGCTTCCGAGCTCGTTTATTACCGAGATAACCCCGTTATGTCCCCCTGGCCCCTTGCCGGATGTTATTTTTATCCTGCCGACGGGTATATCAAGGTCATCGTGTACTATGATGTAATCTTCAAAACGGCCGTCAAATCTTTCAAAAGCTTTTTTTACGGCAACCCCGCTTTCATTCATAAAGGTTTGCGGTTTTATCAGAATGGCGTCACCACCTGCTATGTTTATTTTCCATCCTCTGTAATGCCGCGCCTTTATGACTTCTGCGGGACCGTGTTTTTTCCTAAGCAATCCTACCGCCATGAAACCTACGTTATGCCTGGTGTTTCCATACTCTGTTTCAGGATTGCCGAGCCCTGCTATTATCTTCACCTCGGATTATTTCTTCTCCTTTTCTTTTTCGGTTTCCTTCTCTCTTCTTCTTTCAGTCGCTTCCTTTTCGCTGATGACTTCAGGTTCTGCGGCGCCTGCTTCTGCGGCGGCTGTCTCTGCGGTGGCTTCTTCTTCAACCTTCTCCGCCTTCGGCGCGAGCACGGCAACCACTATTTTTTCAGCTTCCTCAACGGCTGATACGCCTTCGGGCAGAACTATGTCTTTGACAGTCAAAGATGAGCCGATAGACAGGCCGGAGATATCCACTTCTATCTTGGAAGGAATCTTATCAGGCAATGCCTGTATCTGGAGCTCCCTTATTTCCTGGTCAAGTATCCCGCCCTGTTCCACTCCGGGGGCGAGTCCGACGAGGTGAACCGAAACTCCCATCCTTACCTGCTGGTCCATGCGTATCCTGTAGAAATCCATATGCAGGACATCTCCCGATAAGGCATCTATTTGTATGTCTTTGACCAGTGTTTTTATCGTATCCGCCTTGTCTTTTCCTGCTTTGAGCATGAGGTCTGCCATTACGTTGTGGGATTCCAGTTTCCGTATAATGTTTTCAGCGCTTCTTTTCTCAACCCTGATAGGGCAGGGTTCGTGTCCTGCGCCATAGAGGATTCCCGGTATAAAACCGGATGTTCTTAATTTTCTGGCAACCCCTTTGCCTTTTCCGTCCCGTGTTTCTGCCGCAAATTGTATCTTGTCCATAAAAAATCCTCCCAATAAACAGTTAGCGTATAGCGTAGAGCGTTCAGCGTATAGTTAAATACTTTGAGTTTTTCCTACAAACTTTACGCTATTCGCTGTATGCCGTCTCTCTTTTTCCTTGCTTGCCGCTTGCTATTTCTTCCAATATGTAAATTCTTATAATTATCAAAAATAGTTTCTAATTTTACCATATCCAAAAAAAATATCAATACAAAGGCCGGCAGCCGGAGATTTAAAGAAAAATCCCATATAAATTTTGCGGCGGTGAAAAGATATATTAAAATAATCGGGATATGCAGGAGAAGAGGAAAAAATGTATAAAAAGATAACGGATGGAATAATAGGCGGGATTAGAAACATTGTCGGGGAAAACAACGTAATTCTTGAACAGGAAAGACTGGAGGATTACAGCCATGATGAATTCCCGCTGAAATCTCTAAGCAATTATCCTGAAATTGCCGTAAAACCGGAAAATTCCCGGCAGAGTTCGGAACTCCTGAAACTTGCCAACAGGGAATCTTTTCCCATTGTTGCCCGGGGAGGAGGTACCGGACTTTGCGGCGGGTGCGTTCCTTCTTCGGGAGGGCTTGTTTTAAGCATGGAGAACATGAACAGGATAGTGGAAATTGATGCGGAAAACCTCATGGCTGAAATGGAGGCCGGAGTTTCACTTAAGGAGTTTTATTCGGCAATCAGGGAAAAGAAGATGTTTTTCCCTCTGCACCCGGGAGAGGAGAGTGCTACTATAGGAGGCGTTCTCGCCACCAATGCAGGCGGTTCAAGGGCTGTGAAATACGGCACGGTAAGGAATTTTATAAGGGGGATGGAAGTTGTTCTGCCGGACGGCAGTATAACGTCCCTCGGAGGAAGAATATTGAAGGACAGCTCGGGATACAGCCTCATGCACCTGATGGTGGGTTCGGAAGGCACTCTCGGCGTCATCACAAAGGCGACACTTTCCATAATGCCCGCGCCCGCTTCAACGTTGACATTGATTGTTCCCTATGACAACATCCTTGACGCTTTTAAAACAGTTCCTCGTCTCCTTATGGCAGGCATACTGCCTCTGGCGCTGGAGTTTATCGGCAGGCAGGTTATCTCCGCCTCCGAAGATTACCTCGGTAAGAGCTGGCCTGTACGACAGGGGGAGTTTTTCCTGATGATTATACTTGAAGGGGAGAATGCGGAGCTGATGTCGGTCAGCGAAAAAATTTCAGAAATCTGCCTTGAACATAACGCAATGGATGTATTTGTCGCCCAGCCGCAGGAAAAACAAGAAGAGATTCTTGCAATAAGAAGCCTGGTTTACGAGGTTCTGAAATCAAAAACCGTGGAAATTCTTGATATAGTCCTGCCCCGCCACAGGATGGAAGAACATATCCGGTACGTGGAAAAACTTTCAGAAAAACATAATATCTAGCTTCCCACTTATGGCCATGCTGCGGACGGCAACCTGCATACCCACATCATGAAGACTGACAGGAACGGGAATGATAACTCTGGCTGGAAGGAAATTTATCCGGAGGTGCGCAGGGAGATACATCTGGACGCTAAAAAAAGAGGCGGGAAGGTTTCCGGCGAACACGGCATAGGGCTGGCAAAGAAGGAGTATCTCGGTATGTTCACGGATGAAGCCGCTTTACGAATGATGAAGGAGATAAAAAAGGCATTTGACCCGAAAAATATCCTGAACCCCGGCAAAATCTTCTAAAAAACAATCGCTATACGGGAACTGCGTTCCCGATACATGCAAACAAGAAGAAACTTTGTTTGCGTTATACAATTGTATATCTATTGTATAGCAACCGTATAACTCTATCTCTATATGCATGAATTGAAAGCGGGAGAGACGCTTACCTTTCGCGCATCAGCGAATTGGATATCATCTCTTAGGAGCGGGTAGCGGAGCGGATGGCCTGTTCAAGTTCTGCGGAGACGTCGGTGCCGATGCGGTATTTCTTCCCTGATTTAGTGGTAACTTCAACTGCGTCAAGGCCCGATACGTTATAAAGCCAGCCGTGCGGAGTCATATGGATTCCCCATCCGTACAGCCATGAATTCTTAACGGAGCGGCAGGATGCGATATCTTTCAGCGGAAACTTTTTTCTTATTAACCCTATTCCGAAGCTGATTTTCAGGAAGTTTTCTTCTATGGTTACGGTCATCTGATAGAATAAAGACAGGACCGCCGCCATTATGAAAGTAAGCAGAAGTATGTCGGGAGACAGGTTTTTCAGCATTAATAAGCTTATAAAGATAAGCGCGGCGAATATGTAGATGATGAGCCAGCCGGTCTGTGTATGTTGATACTTAACCATAGTTATGTAATCTATTTTTTCCTCAAAAGGCGTACAAATTCATCTTCCGGAATTTTTGCCTGTTTCAAAATGCTTTTAAGCACCGGCGCAGGGAGGTCAAAATTGCTGTGATAGGGGACGGTTACTCTTAATGAAGAATCTTCAGAATGTTTTAATTGTACATGACTGCCTTTTTGATGGTGCACATAAAACCCGGATTTTTTTAGAATTTTCAGGACTTCTTTGGGGCTCAAAACAGGCAGTTTAGACATTTAGAGTTATCTTTTCCTGTATTAATGAAGATTCATAAGGAATCAGTTTCCTGTCTTTCCTCAATCCTTCAAGGTGGCATAAAACTGCATCTTTTGCCATTTCTCTTGCTTCTTCAAAGGTTCTTCCGTAGGTTGTCAGTCCGGGTAGTGAAGGGACAGTTACGAGGTATCCGCCTTCTTTAAGAGGCTCATATATTACCGTATAGGTGCTTTCTTTGTGTTTTTCCATATTATTTAATTCCTCCGCACATTTTCAATTATAATATTTTGTGCGTTTATTGTAAAGGTTTCTTGAAAAATTCGGGGTAGGGGTGTATCATAAGAAGTCAAAAGTAAAAACTAAAAAGTCAAAAGTGAAAAGTGAGACGTGAAACGCAAAAAAGGTTGAGATTGCCACGGGACTTCGTCCCTCGCAATGACAAAAAACGTCGTTTACATTTTACGTTTATCATCTCACATTTCACTCTTTTCAAAGGAGATAACAAAAATGAGATGGAGCAGATACTTTATGCCGACTTCAAAAGAGGCGCCCAAGGATGCCGAAACGATAAGCCATAAACTGATGTTCCGCGCCGGCCTCGTGGACAAGGCATCTTCCGGCGTTTATACCTATCTGCCTGCCGGATATAAGGTTTTGAGGAAAGTTGAGGGTATCGTCAGAGACGAGATGAACAAAGCGGGAGCGGTAGAACTGCTCATGCCCGCGTTACAACCGGCGAGCCTGTGGAAAGAAAGCGGACGGCTGGATAAGATGGGTGACGAAATGATAAGGTTCACCGACAGGCACAAGCGGCTTATGGTATTCGGACCCACCCATGAAGAGGTTATAACAGACATAGTAAGGAGATACATTACTTCATGGAAACAATTGCCTGTTACCCTTTACCAGATACAGACCAAGTTTCGCGACGAAATGAGGCCGAGGTTCGGCATTGTGAGGGCGAGGGAATTTCTTATGAAGGACGCCTATAGCTTTGACCTTGACGAGAAAGGGCTTGACGAGACATACCACAGGATGAAGGAAGCATACAACAACATATTTACGAGAAGCGGCCTGGTTTT
>CAZAMK010000011.1:0-421 GCA_964486345.1 uncultured bacterium | reverse complement strand
TCCATACAGCAGGCGGACTCCGGGGTTATAGGCGGAAAATTTTCAGAGGAGTTTGTCGCGAAAGGCGAGTGTCCGGAGCTTGAAGTAGGACATCTTTTTAAGCTTGGAAAGCAGTACAGCGAGACGATGAAAGCGGTCTTTGTTGACAGGGAAGGGAAGGAACAACCTGCGGTTATGGGCTGTTACGGCATAGGCGTCAGCAGGATAGTTGCCGCCGCGGTTGAGGGCAACTATGACGAAAAGGGTATAGTCTGGCCGCTTTCCATAGCGCCTTTCAGCGTGCTTATCATACCGGTGAAGATTGATGACCCTGCTTTGAAGGAAGCCGCAGATAAGGTTTACAGCGCCTTAACGAAAAATAACGTTGAAGTTCTGCTTGACGACAGGGAAGGCAGTGCGGGCTTCAAGTTTTCTGACGCAG
>CAZAMK010000010.1:6628-15900 GCA_964486345.1 uncultured bacterium | reverse complement strand
TCTCCCCTCCCGACTTTGTAGTACGGGATCCCGAAAATCGGGACAAGGGGCGAGGGAAAAAAGGATTTAGAAAGAGGCGGAAAAGAAATGATGATAAAAGCGGGGATTTTCGGGATTTCAGGGTATGCGGGGCAGAAGCTCGTGGAACTGCTTGCGGCGCATCCTTCCGCCGAAATAACGGCAGGTTTTGTAGCCCCTGCCGAAGGGACGCCGGAGATATCAGAGATAATCCCGAAACTCAAAGGCATTGTAAGCCTGAAGTGTGAAAATTCCCCGAACTGGGACAGGATAGAAAAAGAGTGCGACGTGGTATTTCTCGCCCTGCCACACTCGCTTTCAATGAAGTTTGTTCCGCCCCTCGTAAAAATCAATAAAAAGGTTATTGACCTTAGCGCCGATTTCCGCTTCAGGAATCTGCAGACGTACGAAAAGTTCTACCAGAAACACGCTTGCCCGGAGATAAACGAAAAATTCGTTTACGGCCTGCCCGAGATAAACAGGGGAAAAATAAAATCCGCCGCGCTCATTGCCAATCCCGGATGCTATCCGACGTCGGTAATTCTGGCGATGCTGCCGCTTGCAAAACATAATCTCATTGAAAGCAGGATAATCGCAGATTCAAAGAGCGGCGTCACCGGTGCGGGAAGAACGCCGTCGCTCGGAAACATGTTTGCCGAATGCAACGAAAACATAAAGGCGTACAAGATAGGCGAGCACAGGCACGCTCCGGAAATGGATGAAATCATAAGCGGCGCAGGAGGGAACAGTTATTCGGTAACCTTCGTGCCGCATCTCGTTCCCTACAACCAGGGGATTTTGTCAACCTGCTACGTGAACCTCAAAGAAAAAATCTCCGCTGAAGAACTCCAGAAAATGTACGAAAAAATCTATTCAAATGAACCCTTTGTCAGAATTATGAATTACGGAGTTTCGCCCTCGGTGAAAAATATAGTTGATACAAACTTCTGCGACATAGGAATAAAACTTGTAGACAATAAAATGCTGGTTGTCGTATCTGCAATAGACAACCTTGTAAAAGGCGCGGCGGGACAAGCCGTTCAGAACATGAACATCATGTTCGGCCTCAAGGAAACGCTTCCGTTTTTCTGAAGTTTGTAGAACACCTCTTTCTTAACAAAGATGAACTCAAAATTATAAATAGAGATTGCCGCGCATAAAACGCTCGCAATGACAGAAGAATGAAAACCGTATTTCTGGACAGGGACGGAGTCATCTCTATTTTTACTCCCAACGACTGGATTAAAAACTGGGGGGAGTTCAGATTTCTCCCGGGCGCCATTGAGGGGCTGAAAAAACTCTGCGACGCTGAATACAGGATTGTCATCATTTCCAACCAGGCGGGAGTCAATAAGGGAATTTTTACGGTGCGCGACCTCAACGGCCTGACGGAAAACATGAAGCTTCTCCTGAAAAAACACGGTGTGGAACTGGCAAAGGTATATTACTGCACGCACACTGCGGAGGAAAATTGCGTCTGTAGGAAGCCGAAACCAGGACTTTTTTACAGGGCGCAGGAGGAACTGGGAGACATAGATTTCGGAAACTCTTTTTTCGTGGGAGACTCGGAGATAGACGTACAGGCGGGAAAGGCGGCCGGCGTGAAAACCATCCTTGTGCTGTCGGGGAAAACAAGAGATGAAAAAGAAACGGAACCGTGGACGGAAAAACCGGATTTCATAGTGACGGATTTGAGAGAAGCGGCGGAGATAGCGATAGAAGCAAAATGACAGGAGATAGGTTAAAATCCCCCCATGCCCCCCTTTGCCAAAGGGGGGATTAAGAGGGGATTTAGAAATACCGACTCTCCCCCAAGGGGAGAGAATAAAAGGTGAGGGGTCAACTATACGCTAAACGCTCCACGCTATACGCTTTTATCATGGAGGGCAACAAATGTATGATGTGATAATAATAGGCGGAGGGCCGGGTGGATACCCATGCGCCGTCAGGTGCGCACAGTACGGGCTGAAGGCCTGTCTCATAGAGGAAAAAGAACTCGGGGGGATATGCCTGAATAAAGGGTGCATCCCGACAAAATCGCTTTTCGCAATGTCTGAAGAGCTCGGCAAATCAAGATACGGCTCAATAAAAAAAGAAACATCCCTTGCCGCAGGATGGGAAGGAGTGCTTAAAGAGATAAAGACGGACGTTATTCTGAAGCTGAAGACCGGCGTAAGTTTCCTTCTGAAACAGAATGGAATTGACTTTGTTCAGGGACGTGGAAAGATTACAGGGAAAAACAGCGTGCAGGTCGGAGACAGAACTGTTGAAGGGAAAAATATCGTTATAGCGACAGGCGGCACCCCTTGCACACCTGCAATCTGCCGCACGGACAAAAGGACGCTTTCAAGCGACGATTTGTGGGACACGGAAAGCCTGCCGGAAAGCATCGCCATCGTGGGAGGCGGCGTTATCGGCTGTGAGTTTGCTTCAATACTTAACAGGTTCGGAGTGAAAATCACGCTGTACGAGATGGCGGATACGCTCCTGCCGGGCAAGGACTCCGATATAGTAAATACCCTGAAAAACTCCATGGTGAAGGCGGGCATACAGGTTTTCACGGGGAAAAAGATAGAGAGCATAGACGAAATAAAGGAAGAGAAGATAATTGTTGCGGTCGGAAGGATGCCAAACCTTTCCGCGGCGGGGGATATCGGGCTGGAGACGGAAAAAGGCGGGATAAAGACCGGCGCGGACATGAGGACAAACATAGAAAACATCTTTGCCGTCGGGGACGTCAACGGAAAATATCCGTACGCCTACATAGCCACGAAAGAAGGAGAGGTGGCGGCGGCTAACATTGCAGGCAGGGAAAAGGCGGAAATGGACTATGAAGACATACCGGAGACAATCTTTGCAAAGCCGGAGATAGGGCTCTGCGGCATGACCGAAAAGCAGGCGAAAGAAAGCGGCCGAAGCGTGAAAACGGGCAAGTTCCCCTTCGCCGCACTCGGAAAAGCGTATGCGGAGAAGCATACCGAAGGATTTGTGAAGGTGGTTGCGGACAGCGGGACGGAAGAGATTCTCGGAATCCACATCATAGGCAAGGGAGCGACGGAGCTTGTTGCGTTTTCCACCCTTGCAATAAAGAATAAGCTTAAGATTGACGCCCTTGAGAAAATGCTGTACTGCCATCCGACTTATGCGGAAGGCATAATGGAGGCGGCTGAAGACGTTAACAAAAAAAGCATACACCTGCCGCCGGTGAAGAAAGGATGAGATTGCCGCGCAAAATACGCTCGCAATGACAACACCCTGGGAGAAAAAGAGATGAATACGAGGGAAAGATTTGTAAAAACGCTTACAGGAGAAAAGGTTGACCGCGTACCTTTCATGAAGGTATTCGGCGGAACCAATGCGGCTCATGCGGAATGGGAGGTGGAATATCCGGGCATCGGACAGTCAATAGACAAAGTCCTCGGCTTTGAGGGCGTATACCGCGGATGGCAGGTAACTCCCGTGAACATGGACGCTTCAAGAATGGACGAGCCGGTAACGATAAAAGAGACCGACGAGATACGGGTACAGCGCGAGGGGGACGGAGTAATCACCCAGCTGTATAAAAGCGGCGACTACCACCATCACGAGATTGACTGGCCGGTCAAAACAATTAGCAACTGGGAATCATACAAGAAGAAACATCTTGACCCGGATGACCCTGCTCGCTTCCCTGACAACTGGAATGAGCTGGTCAAAGAATACAAAACGAGGGATTACCCTCTTCAGCTGACACACTGGGGCGTTTACGGTTTTGCAAGGAAAAAGATGGGCGACGAAAACCTCGCCTACGCCTTTTACGACAAGCCGGACCTCGTGCACGACGTGATGAATTATTATACGGAGATGGCGATACACATATGGGAAAAACAGGCAAAGGACGTGCAGTTTGACCTTATTGAATGCTGGGAGGACATGGCGTCAAAGAACGGCTCTTTTATCTCTCCCAAAACCTTCCGCGAGTTCATGACGCCCTGCTATAAGAAGATTTCCGCATTTGCGGCTAAGCACGGGATAAAGGTAATTCTTGTTGACTCCGACGGCTTTGTTGAAGACCTGACGGAACTTATGCTGGAAGGCGGCGTCACCGCGATGTATCCCTACGAAGTCCTCGCGGGAAACGACGTCGCCAAGGTGCTTGACCGTTACCCGAAGGTCGGGGTGATAGGAGGCCTGCGCAAGGAGTGCATGTACGAGGGGAAAGAAGCCATAGACAGGGAGATTGAGAAAGCGCGCATGCTAATCAGGAAAGGCAGGTATATTCCCGGACCCGACCATTTCGTGCTCAAGACGTGCACATTCGCAAATTACCGCTATTTCATGGAACGCCTGAAGGAAGTCGTGATGACCACCTCTCCCGAAACCTGATATTCCCGTCAATATATTAGCGTCGGATATTCTCTCTCCTTCTCCCCTTGGGCTTGTCCGGCCGAAGCCTTGGCGAAGGCGGAGAAGAAGGTCGGGTTGAGGGGGAATTCTGATTTCAAAATACCCCCTCACCTCAATCCTCTCCCCTAAGGGTAGAGGAAATTAGACATAATCGCATTTATTAAAACATTTCCGCCAGCACCTCAAACAGAAAACAGCTCTTGATATCAACTTTTGTAATTTTGTTATTTACAAAATTACAGTTTTACGGTAAAATGTTGCCGGAGGTGGGAAAAATGAGTTCAAGCGTTGTAAAAGTAGCGCGTAATTACCAGATTACCCTGCCAAGGGAGATAAGAGAAAAGTGCAATCTTAAGGAAGGAGACCTGGTCAATTTTGAAATCAGGGACAGTGAAATCGTTCTGAATCCTGTCTGCGTCGTCAAAAAAGAACAGGCTTATTTCTTCAATCCGGGCTGGCAGGATATGGTCAGAAAATCCGAGGCTGAAATAAAGAAAGGCCGCTACAAGACTTACAAGAATGCAAGGTTGATGGAAAGAGACATGGAAGAATGATAAAAGAAATCGTCATCCCTTTTTCCGTTGAAAAGAAAATCAAGAAATTACCCCGTGAAGTCAGAAAAAAACTTTACTGGTGCATTGATATATTGATGAAAGACGAAAAACACCCTTCCTTAAGACACAAAAAAATCCAGAGTACAGAGAGCTGCTGGGAATTCAGTATCACAATGAATTACAGAGCAGTCTACCGCAGGGAAAGCGATAAGGCCTTTCTGGTCGGCATAGGCACGCACGAAGATATCTTTTAGGATTGATACAGACCTTTCTCTTGCTTCTGCCTCACTTTTCGGCGGGGAAGAGAATTTCTTTCGCCAGAGAGAGTCCTTTTTCCATATCAATATTGCATCCGGCCTGTTTGAGCACGACACCGACGGCGGTTATGGCGGTCAGAGCGTCAAATTCATCCTGCCATCCGAGATGCGATATCCTTATGATTTTGCCCTTGAGCTTGTCCTGCCCGCCCGCAACCGACATCCCGTATTTTGTCCTCAAAGACTTTACAAGCTTGTCGCCTTCCACACCTTCGGGAAGGAGAACCGCAGTAACGGCGTCGGAAGGAGACTCGGAAAAGAGGGAAAGCCCGGCCGCCTTAAATGCCTGCCTTGTCGCCTCTGCCCTTCTCCTGTGCTCTTCCCATATTTTTTCCATGGTGAGCGATTTAATAATCTCAAGGGACTTCCTCAAGCCGGCAACCAGTGAAACGGGGATGGTAAAAGGGAAGTCGTTCTTTGCAAGCGTCTTTTTATATTTTTTAAGGTCAAGGTAAAACTTCGGCAGGGTTGATTTTTCCGCCATTGTCCACGCCTTGGGGCTCATGGACATGAATGCGAGCCCCGGAGGAAGCATGAACGCCTTCTGGGAGCCGGTCACGACGACATCTATCTTCCATTCGTCCGTAAGGCACGGCACCGCGCCGAGGGCGCTTACCGCATCCACCACAAAAACCGTGCCCTCAAAACCGGCGACGACTTCGGCGATTCCCTTGACGTCAAAATGGGTTGCCGTGGATGTTTCGCACAGCGTGCCGAAGACCGCCTTTATCCCGGGATTCTTCGTAAGGACTTCCTTCACGGTTTCGGGAGAGAACTTTTTGCCCCACTCCACCTCAATAGGTATGACATCCAGTTTGTATGCAAGGGATATTTCTTTGAACCGCTCCCCGAACTTGCCGCCGGAGATGACGGCAACCTTATCACCTGCGGACAAAAGGTTGACTACGGCCGCCTCCATTGCACCGGTTCCTGACGAGGCGATGATAAATACGTCGTTTTTGGTCTGGAAGATATACTTCAGATTTTCCAGGGCTTCAGCCGCTATCTTTATGAATTCTTCCGTCCTGTGATGAATAATCGGCGACGCCATTTCCAGCAGAATCTGCTCGGGAACCGAAGTCGGGCCCGGCGTAAACAATCTGTTTCTTAGCATGATTCCTCTCCTTTCTCCTTCAAATCCCCTCTCGCCCCCCTTTGACAAAGGGGGAAATGGGGGAATTTAGTGAGGAGTCTTGTTACAATATATTAAGTTGAGACCGGCTGTATTTCTTCTACCTGTTTATCGGCCTGCTTTTTCCAGCCGATGATTGCCAGTTCAATAACCTCGCTTATGTTTTTTACCGGCACAACTTCAAGGTCTTCCCTGACCTTTTTTGGTATCTCTTTCAGATCTTTTTCGTTTTCCTCCGGGATAATTATCTTTTTTATCCCATAGCGGTGGGCGGCAAGAATCTTGGACTTCAGCCCGCCTATCTTCAAAACCTTGCCCTGGAGAGTAATCTCTCCGGTCATTGCTATATCTACGTTTACCGGCTTGCCGATAAGGCAGGATATGAGCGCGGTGGCTATCGTTATGCCCGCGGACGGACCGTCCTTGGGTATTGCGCCCTCCGGCACGTGTATGTGAACGTCCAGGTCCTTGTAAAAATCAGGTTCAAGCCCGAGCTCCTTCACGTGCGCCCTGACATAGCTCAAGGCCGCCTGCGCGGACTCTTTCATCACCTCGCCCAGATGGCCGGTGAGCATGAGATTTCCCTTCCCTTTCATTGTCAGGACTTCCGTAAACAGAAGCTCCCCTCCGTATTCGGTCCATGCCATTCCGGTGGCAACGCCCACCTTATGCTCTTTTTCTCCCGCCATGGACGAGAATTTTTCGGGGCCGAGATATTTTTCCACGCTCTTGGCATTAATGTGGAAAAAATGCTCCTTGCCAGCCTCCACGATTTTCTTGGTAATCTTTCTGCATATGTTGGCAATCTCCCTTTCAAGGTTTCTGACGCCCGCCTCCCTTGTGTAGTTTTTGATGACGGTAAAAATCGCATCGTCGGAGAATTTTATGTTTTTATCCGTCAGCCCGTGCTCCTTGAGCTGTTTCGGGATGAGGTGCCTCTGCGCAATCTCATTCTTCTCCCACATCGTGTAGCCGGGCAGGGAAATTATCTCCATTCTGTCCAGCAATGCCGGAGGTATTGAAAATTCCGTGTTGGCGGTGGTTATGAACAATATCTTTGAGAGATCAAACTCAACCTCAAGGTAATGGTCTGAAAAAGTGTTGTTCTGCTCCGGGTCAAGCACCTCAAGCAGGGCACTCGCAGGGTCGCCCCTGAAATCCTGCCCGAGCTTATCAATCTCATCCAGCAGGAAAACGGGATTCCTTACGCCGACCTTCTTCAGCGACTGAATCACCCTGCCGGGCAGAGAACCGATGTACGTCTTTCTGTGCCCCCTTATCTCTGCTTCGTCCCTGATTCCGCCGAGGGAAATCCTTATGCACTTCCTGTCCATTGCCCTTGCGATGGACTTGCCGAGAGACGTTTTGCCTACGCCCGGGGGTCCGACAAAACAAAGTATCGGAGACTTCAAACCCTGCGCACGCTTTCGCACCGCAAGATATTCAAGTATTCTTTCCTTGACCTTCTCAAGGCCGTAATGGTCTTCGTTGAGAATCTTTTCCGCGTGCTTTATGTCAAGGTTATCATTCGTTTCAACTTCCCACGGAAGGTTTATAAGCCATTCAAGGTACGTCCTGATAACCGTCGCTTCCGGAGAAAGAGGCATCGTCTTGGAAAGGCGGGAAAGCTCCTCCACAGCTTTAGCTTCGGCGCTTTTGGGCATCTTTGATTTTTTTATTTTTGCCCTCAACTGGCTTATCTCGTCGCTCTCCCCTTCCTTGCCCAGCTCCTTCTGTATCTCCTTCAGCTGTTCGCTCAAAAAATACTGCTTCTGGGTATCTTCTATTTTTTTGATAACCTGGTTCTGTATCTTTTTCTGAACTTCAAGAACCCCGATTTCACTGTTCAGTATGTCTATGAGCAGGCGAAGCCGATTCTCCACGGGAATTGTCTCCGCTATGGTTCCCTTGTCCTTAAGCTTCAGGGGCAGGTATCCGGCGACCGTATCGCAGAGCCGCGAAGGGTCATCAATAGTGGATATTGTGGTATAGAGCTCTTTCGGCACGGAGGTGTTCAGGGCAAGGTATTTCTCAAGGAGCCCGTTGACAAGCCGTGAAAGAGCTTCGTTTTCCTTGTTTTTGGATTCCGCCGGCTTTTCAATAACCTTTTCCGCACTGCAGATGTACGTCTTTTTGTCCTTGGCAAAATCCTTTATCAGAACCCTGTTCATAACCTCCACGAGAATCTTCATCAATCCATTCTGCTCCCTTACGCTCTGTATCACCTTGACGGAAACGCCGACAGAGAGAAGATCTTTCATCTCGGGGTCGTCAACCTGGGGGTTGGACTGGAAAACTACCAGCAGTTCTTCTTCGCTGGCAAGCGACTCTTCAACCGCATTTATGGAGCGAGTCCTGCCGACAAGCAGAGGGACAACCATGTTGGGAAATATAATGAGGTCCCTCAAAGGCAGAGCGGGCATAACCTTCCTGTTGTTCCTGTTGTTTTTTTTAAGTATTGTCATTTTTTTTCAGCCGGGATATCTTTGACGACTTTATGATTTTGTCGCCTAAACCGTAATTTACCGCCTCTGCGGCATCCATGAAATAATCCCTGTCTGTATCTTTTTCCACTTTCTTAACGGACTGCCCCGTATGCAGGGCGAGGATGTCGGTGACAATCTTCCTTAACCGCATCATTTCTTTTGTCTGTATGCTGACGTCCTTCGCGGTGCCCTCCACTCCGCCCCACGGCTGGTGTATCAAAACCCTGCTGGTGGGAAGGAGGAACCTCTTGCCTTTTGCACCGCCGGCAAGCAGAAGGGCGCCCATGCTTGATGCCTGCCCTATGCAGTACGTGCATACGTCGCAGGAGACAAACTGCATTGTATCGTATACCGCGAGCCCGGCCGTGATTGAACCGCC
>CAZAMK010000010.1:0-6584 GCA_964486345.1 uncultured bacterium | reverse complement strand
GAGGTACAGATGTATGTCTTTCTTTGAATCTTCGTTCTGCAAAAAGAGAAATTCGGCTATGACTACGTTGGCAAGATGGTCGGTTATCGCCGAGCCGATGAATATAATTCTGTCCTTGAGAAGGCGTGAATATATGTCGTAAGCGCGCTCGCCTCTTTCATTCGCTTCTATTACGTAGGGTATCAGCTGTCCTTTCATTTTAAGGTCTCCAGTTTTTTCTCTTCGCCCGGCAGAATAACCCTCTGTATGAAATTAATGTTCTCCTTCAGCACATTGAACGCCTTCTGAATCCTTATTTCGTCCTTTAAATCGTCAATCTTATCGGCTTTTTCCAGTTTCTCTTTCATCTGTTCAAAGGAATCGCCGGTCGCTCGGCTAAGCCGCGTTATTCTCTCTTTTATTTCTTCTTCCCCTACCTCTATTTTTTCGGTTTCGGCGACTTTGTCCAGTATGAAATACCTTCTCACTGACGCTTCGGCTTCCGGCTTCACCTTTTCAAAAATCTCCTTGGCAATCTTCTCTTTTTCCTCCTGCATTTTTTCCTTAAGGTCCATGCGGCTGAAGTAATCCTCGGTATATCTAACCGCCTGCTCGTTCACCATCTTCTCCGGGAGAGGAAAATCCGCATCCTTGAAAAGCTCGTCCCAAAGCTGTTTGTCTTCTTCCGTAGAAGCGTGCATACGGTTGTAGTCTTCCAACTGCTGTCTTATCCTGTCGCGCCACGCCTTTCTTTTTGACGGCTCAATGATTGTGGCGGCAAATTCAGGCCTCTTTTCCCATTCCGCGAGCACTTCGTCCACGTTCTTTTCCGTTACGGACTCGGGTTTCCTTTGCTTGACAGAAATGCCTTTGTATTTTTTAAGCATCACTTCCGGTTTGAGCTCCACGTAAACCTTGAATTTCAAGCCGCCGCCTTCAAGGTCAACACCGAACACATCCGGCTCCACAGCCGGTGAAAATCCCTTTTCCTTAATGGCGGAAAAATAAATTTCAGGGATTATTCTCTTGACGAGATGTTCCTTTATCTCATCGGCGAATTTTGATTCTATGATGGATTCCGGCACTTTGCCCTTCCGGAAACCCTCTACCGCAGCATTCTGCTTTATATCTTTAACAATCAGGCGGCGCTCTTCGTCCACCCTGCTCTTTTCAACGTCAAAAAACATTTCTCTTCCCAATGCGGATTTTTCTGATACTTCTACCATTGTTTTCTCCATTGAATTATTTTAGATGAACTTCCTGTTGTAAGGTTTCAGATCGTTATTTCTCTCTGGATTCCTGCCTACTACATGCAGGAATGACAAAAACGAGAGCGGGGTACGGGAATCGGCGCCGCTCGCCTCCCAATACGGGGGTGGCTCACATCTCGCCACCCTTGCCAGGCAATGCTCCTTACTCGTCGCATTGGCAATGGGTCGGCCATTCGCTGGGATTGCTGCGCCCGCTCGCAATCCCTGACTTCGTTCTCTTCGATTCCCTCACAAAGAAACGGATATACCCCGATATATAGTCATCGGGGCGACACTAAAACATTGTAATGCATTATAACGTGCCGAGCGGGGTACGGGAATCGAACCCGTATAATCAACTTGGAAGGCTGATGTTTTACCATTAAACCAACCCCGCGAATCAAACTCGGGATTCGTGGTTCGGATTTCGGGGTTCGTGAAATACTTTTCCCCTCACCTTTTATTCCTCTCCCTCAAGGGGAGAGGGTGCAGAGTGAGGGGGTATCTGTTTTTCCCGATTCCCGAATCCCAAGTCCCGAACCCCTGTTTTTAAAAGTGGGCAGGGGAGGATTGTGCTATTGAAAAACACTACGCACCAGCTCCTCATTTTTTTCCACGAAGATTGCTAACCTTTTTTCGAGGAAAGCATTCATCGTCGGTTCGGCACCACGTTCGAATCCTGGGTCGCAATGTTCGCTAAACTCTACACCTGCCAATTAACGCATTCAAGCAAACTAAGTGGGCAGGGGAGGATTCGAACCTCCGTAGGCGTTAGCCAACGGCTTTACAGGCCGTCCCCTTTGGCCACTCGGGTACCTACCCATTTAAATAAGAGCCCGCCCCGCCGCAAGGACCGTACCCTTTGAGACCCTCAAGGTAATTTGGGCGCCGCCCCTGATGGCTTCGGCTTTTCGCTCAAGGCGAACCTGTCGGCCCCATCAGAACTTGGCTCCCTTGCTTATAGTGTTGGCTCAAGGGTATTTTTTATCTTCACGCACGGAGCAGGCCGTTTATATTTTACCCTTTTTTCAAAAAAAAGTAAAATATCTCCATGATAATCTTCACTAAAACACCGCAGGAGACAATAAAACTCGGCGAAAAAATTGCAGGCGCGCTTAAAAAAGGAGACATCATCGGATTCGTCGGCGAGCTGGGAAGCGGCAAGACGACAATGATTAAGGGGATAGTACACAAATTGACGGGAAAAGAAGCTGTTAGCCCGTCTTTTGTCCTCATAAACGAGTATGCCGGGAAAACGCCTGTTTTTCATTTTGACCTTTACAGGTTAAAGTGTAAAATAGAACTTGAAACCATAGGTTGGGATGAGTACCCGGGCAAAGGCATCATCCTTGTTGAATGGGCGGACAGAATAAAGGACTTCCTGCCTGCGGGAACAATTTTCATAAGGTTTTCAATACTTAACGGTAAAAGAAAAATTGTAATATCCGGGCTCGGGACCCGAAATTCGGGAAAATCCCCCCATACCCCCCTTTGCAAAGGGGGGATTAAGAGGGGATTTCTAAAAGAGCGTTTCACGAACCCCGAACCACGAATCCCGGCAGTTAAGAGGTAAAGGAGGAACAAAAATGACAAGCAGAGAAAGAGTTTTAAGGGCACTTAATCATAAGAATGCAGACAGGATCCCAATACATGACAGTCCGTGGGGCGCAACGGTGAACAGATGGCACAGAGAAGGACTGCCCGAGGATATGTCACCTGCAGAATACTTCGGGTATGAAATTGTATCTTACGGAGCAGACCTCACCCCGCGTTTTCCCGTGAAGGTAATTGAAAGGACGGAGGAGTATATTATCACTACCACACAGCAGGGCGGAAAAAGAAAGAATCACAGGGATTGCACAACCACGCCGGAAGTTATAGACTGTCCGATAAAAACAAAAGACGACTGGACAGAAATTAAGAAACGGCTGAAGCCGGAATTTACAAGAGTTGACTGGGCAAGCGGACTTTCCCGCAATCAGAGGGAATACGACGAAGGAAAGTTTACCTGTTTCAGCTCGGCATGCGGATATGACGCCCTGCAGGCGTATATGAACTCCGAACAACTGCTTGTAACCATCGCGGAAGACCCCGTCTGGGTAAAGGATATGGTTATGACATTGGCGGAAAACATCATTGTGATGGCAGAGCTTATGCTTATGAACGGATACAAGTTTGACGGCGCATGGCTTTTCAACGACCTCGGATATAAAAACGGTCTCCTTTTTTCACCGGACGCATATCAAAAAACCCATTATGAGGCGGACCGAATGCTTTATGCGTATTTCCATTCAAGAGGGATGAAAACCTTGCTTCACAGTTGCGGGAATGCATCGGCTATAATACCGACGCTTATAGAAGTCGGTCTGGACTGCCTCCAGCCTCTTGAGGTCAAGGCGGGAATGGACTTAGTAGACCTGAAAGCAAAACACGGAGACCGCATAGCGTTTATGGGCGGAATAGATGTGCGGCTTATGGCCGAAGAGGACCCTTCAAAAATAGAAGAGGAAATAAAAAAGAAGATTGAAGCCGCGAAGAAGAACGGCGGGTACATATACCATTCGGACCATTCTGTACCGAACAACGTAAGTTTCCAGCAGTACTGCAGAGTGATGGAACTCGTAAAGAAATACGGCGAATATCCAGAACCCGTGCCGGCAGAACCGGAGGCGGCACTCCCTGCGATTCCGGCGCAGACCGAACAGCAGAAACCGTCACAACCGCCGGCAGAAGCGGCGAAAAAGAAGGGATTCAAACTGCCCTTCGGCAAAAAGTGACGTATTCTGTCATTGCGAGCCCCGTAATTTAGGGCGCGGCAATCTGGCGCCTTCTGCCATCGGACGTTTTTGTCATCTGACGCTTTGTGTCATTCCGATGCTTTTAATCGGGACCAACGTCTTCTGTCATCCCTGCATGTAGTAAGCAGGGATCCAGAAAGGTAACGAGACAGAAGAAGAAAAATCCCCCCATCTCCCCCCTTTGTAAAGGGGGGATTAAGAGGGGATTTCAAAGGAGAGTTCGGGGTAAATGAAAAAAGCTGTGGGTATAGACCTTGGAGGAACATATATAAAAGCCGGGCTTACCGACGAGAAGGGAAATGTCCTGAAAAAAGAGCAATTCCCTTCAATGGCGGAGAAAAACAGCCGCGATGCCGTTTTGCGGCAGATAGAAAAAGCGATTGACTTTGCTCTTGATGGCGCCGGAGAAGTTTCGGGCATAGGGATAGGAACGCCCGGGGTGGTTGACGATAAGGGCGTTGTTTTTGCCGCACCAAATCTTCCTGAATGGAACAATCTGCCCATGCAAAAGATGTTCAGCGATAAATATAAACTGCCGGTTGTCGTTGAAAACGACGTTAATACGATAACGTGGGGCGAGTTTTTATTCGGAGCGGGAAAAGGATACAGTACTATTATTTGTATAACTCTCGGCACGGGCCTTGGCGGGGGAATCGTAAAGGACGGCAAACTCATGCGGGGAGGGAAGTACTCCGCAGTAGAGATAGGGCATATAACCATTGACTATAGGGGTCCGCGCTGCAAGTGCGGGAATTACGGCTGTATAGAAAGGTTCGTCGGCAGGGATTACATAGTAGAGCGGGCGGTAAAAGCAATAAACAACGGCAGGGAAACGGCCATCTTCGGACTTGTAAACGGCAAACCGGAGGATATAACACCTAAAATAATATCGGACGCCTATAAACAGGGCGATAAACTCGCCGAGGAGATATGGATAGACGTGGGGACATGCCTCGGGGCGATGTTTGCGGGACTTGTGAATCTTATCAACCCGGAACTGATAATCATAGGCGGAGGCGTATCCCAGAGAGCGGAAATCATGTTTGAAACCGTTGAATCCACGATAAAACAGCGCGCAATGAGCATACTCGCGGAAAATGTGCGCGTTGTGCCTGCGGGGCTCGGAGCCAATACAGGCATTGTTTCCGCAGGCGCCCTTGTATTCCAGAAATGAACGAAATAATATACTTCGGAAGCGATTCCTTCGGCATACCTTCGCTTGAAGAATTAAAAAAGCATTTCCGTTTGCTTGGAATTGTCACGTCTCCTGACAGACCGAAAGGCCGCGGACTGAAAATCTCCTGCACTCCGGTAAAGGAATGGGCTCTAAAAAATAATATCACGGTTTATCAACCCGAATCTCCCCGCGAGAGGGATTTTATAGAATCTCTCAAAAAACTGAAGCCGGAGTTCATCGTGCTGATTTCCTACGGGAAAATGCTTCCGTGTTCCGTGCTTGAAATACCCTCCGCCGCGGCAATCAACGTCCATCCGTCTCTCCTGCCGAAATACAGGGGCGCGGCACCCATGGAATGGGCGCTTATCAACGGGGAGAAAGAAACGGGGATTACGGTGATGGCTATGCACTGCAAAATGGATGCCGGCGGAATCATAATGCAGAAGAAAATCGCCGTTGACGGAAAAGACGATATTTTCACTCTGAAAAACCGTCTTTCTTCAATTGCGCCGGAGATGCTTATTGAAAGCATCGGGTTGATTAAAAAAGGCGCGGCGCCGGCGCCACAGGAAGGGATACCGACATATGCAAGAAAACTCACAAAAGAAGATGGTCTTATACGGTGGAATAAAACGTCCGCAGAGATTTATAACCTTATAAGAGGGACTAAAGAATGGCCCGGCGCATACACGTACATAAACGCCAAATATCTCAAAATCTTCACTGCCGAACCTCTCTCCTCCTCTCCCTCTCATCCTAACCTTCTCCCCCAAGGGGAGAAGCAACAGGGAGAAATTGTAAATGCAGACAAGAATTTTATTTATGCCGCCTGCAGTGCAGGTATTTTAAAAATTTCGGAAGTGCAGATTGAAGGAAAAAAGAGAATGCCTGTCTCCGAATTTTTGAAAGGCTGTAAAATAAGAACAGGCGACAGGTTTTCTGAAAAAAAATAATGGGACAGAAAAACAGGAAAACAGGATTGTTTTTTATTATCATTACTGCCATTCTGCTCCTGCTTGCTCTTCCGGAAACCCCGCGCAGTTTGATAAACGTTGAAACCGGCCTTTCGGTAACGGATGTTGAAATTATTACTCCTGTTGTTAACCGTATTTTCGCCCCGTTTTTTGATTTCCCTTTCTATTTTTCAAATTTCCTCCGGCCCAGAATACAGATTTTGTCCTGGATAATCTGGCTTTCAGCATTATGGATTATATTCGCACTCATCAGATTAAAAGGGACAAGGCTGAAAAAAACAGCACGTCTGATCCGGGGGATAATAGTAACCATCGTTTTGTTTTTGCTGTTCATTATCTACTGCATCCTTGTCCCCATACCTCAATACCGCCTGAAATCAAATAATCCCGATGAGGTTTTTATTGA